>JAVVTJ010000059.1:0-2948 GCA_036653755.1 Clostridia bacterium | reverse complement strand
TTACGTAGAACATTCCACATCTTTCAGCTTCTTCTTTTATAGCTTCTTGAGCTTGTTTCTTAGTTCCTACGAATAAGATTGGTTTTCCAGTTTCAGCTACTTCTTTAACAAATCTATAAGCTTCTTCTACTTTTTTAACTGTTTTTTGTAAATCTATTATATAGATTCCGTTTCTTTCTGTGAAGATGAATCTTGACATCTTAGGATTCCATCTTCTTGTTTGATGTCCGAAATGAACACCAGCTTCTAATAATTGTTTCATTGATATTACTGCCATTTTGTTACCTCCTTGGTTTTTACCTCCGGCATGTTCAACTTTCTAAAAAACCATTATATGGCACCTTTTAGAAATCCCATCACCGTGTGTGATATTTATATTTTATTTTTTCACCTCTGATAGTATACCATGAGAAAAAATAAATTTCAACATAATTTAAGTAATCCTTATAATTAAATTGTTAACTATTATTTTTATCTTAATCTACAAATAACATTTTTATTCTTGTTTTTAATGAAACGTCGCATAAATCTTTTTTACTTATTATTTCATTTACACCTAAAATCTCACCATCATCATTATAATATTTTATTACACCAAGCACATCACCTTTTTTAATAGGCATAGATAATTCTTTGAAAGTTACTTGTGTATTTATATTTTCATCATTTTTTTTAACTATAAATAAATCACCTTTACTCTCTAAAGTTATTTCTAGTTCATCTAATCCTTTTATATATTTTTTACCTATTAACTCTTCTTTAGTCATGACTTTCATAGTTGAAAAATTATTCTTACCATATTTGAGCATTGCCATAGCTGCTTGTAATCTTTTATTTTTATGATTAGCCCCTAGTGTTACACCTATTAATCTATTTTCTTCATTTTTATCATCTTTATTGATTTTCATAGAAAAAGCTAAACAATATCCTGCGTTACCTGTATATCCTGTTTTTATTCCATCTACTTCTTCTATAGATGAAAGTAGTGCAGAATTAGTATTATTTTTACAAAATTGTCTTTCTTCATAACTATATACTTGCATATCAGTTATGTCTGTCACTTGTTTTTCATAATTATCAAACATATACTTGCCTAATATGGCGATATCCCTAGCTGTAGAAATATTTTCTTTTGGTGGCTTTTTCGGATCTGCTAAGGAATATATGGGAAGTCCATTACAATTAACAAAACTTGTATTTTTCATTCCAATTTCTTTTGCCCTTTTGTTCATTCTTTTAACAAACTCTTCTTCACTTTTAGAAATATGTTTTGAAATACCTACAGCTGCATCATTACCCGATACTATCATTAATCCTTTCATCAGCTCAATTAAAGGAACTTTCTCACCAACTTTAAGATGATATGATGAGCCTCTAACTTTTGCTATATCTTTGTCCACTACAATTATATCACTAGGTTTTACTTCTTCATTTTCAATGGCCTCTATGGCAATTAAAAAAGTCATCATCTTACTTAAACTTGCTAATGGTCTTTTTTCATCTGGATTTTTTTCATACAGTACCCTATTTGTATCTTCATCAATTAATATGGAGGATTTGGAAAACTTGTCCACATTGGAACTTTCTCCATAAATTATAGTTGGAGTAACAATAGTTATAATGATGAAAAAGACTAATAGTATTTTTGCTCCTTTTTTCAAAATTCTCACCTTCTTGGATAATTAATTCTAAGTTATTTTTTCCTTTTAAGTTAGTTTTAGTCTAGCATTATTTACTAAGTTACCTTATCATCCTAGTTAATAAAATAGAAGTCCACATAGCATTAATAGTTACACCAAGAAATACTTCCATACATACTACAATTTTTCCAAAAAGTCCTATAACTACTACATCTCCATATCCTACTGTACAAAATGTTATAATTGAAAAATACCAAGCTTCTATATAATACTGTATGAATTGAAAAAAGGAATATGGATTCTTGTGCAAATTTATTTTAATTAATCCATAATCCAATGATTTAATTCCTATAAACATATAGATTAATGCAAAAATACTAACCACACCTATACTAATTAATAATAGTTTCAATGGCTTTTCTCCATATCCTAAAACATGCTTAGATAGGAAGTCAAAAACCTTAGTTGATAAATATTCCTTGTAACCCTTGTATTTCTCATCTTTCAAGAACTTACTAGCATAATTTCTTTCATTATAATAGTAATAACCAATATTCTCTACATCTTCTATCTGTTTTCCCTGTATACGAGCTATTCTATAATTATTTTTTCCACACAATGCATTTTCCATATTGTAATGTGTCTCTTTTAAAATGAATTTTGTATATGGAGAAAATATTACTCCATCTAATCTAGGAAAACTATCACACTTTTCTATAATAAGCTTTTGACCATTAAAATTAGCATTTTCAAATATCATTTCATTTATGTATTTTTCATTAAATATAGTTTTAAAAAAAGTACAATTTTTTAAAAAAGTTGTTTTATTAAAACTTGTATAACCTTCAAATTGAGTATTTGAAAATTCAACACTACTTTTAAATAAATAATCATCAAATATTACTCTATTAGTAAATATAACTTCATTAAACTTTAGTTTTTCATATTCATATTTTATAATTTTACTTATATTAAATTCATCTTCAAAATAAAAACCTGTAAAATCATATATCTTTCCCTTTTTTATATATGCATAAAATAATACATTCTCTCTTTTACTTTTATTTTTCTTATGAAATATGCAGTAACCTGATGAATCCCCTACTCTATCACATTTAATATTCTTGTCATTCTGAGACACCCACTTACAGTTCATTTTCACCTCCAAATTAATAATAACTAATTATATTTTTTATATTTCTATGATTAATATTCACGAACAAGAAATTTACTAGATAAATTCATTTTATCTAGTAAGACTTATATATATTTTATAAGTATACAGAATATCAAGTTGAATATTTGTAA
>JAVVTJ010000058.1:0-4612 GCA_036653755.1 Clostridia bacterium | reverse complement strand
TTTAAATATGAATTTAAGCGAAATAAATAATTACCTTTTTAATGAATTTTAAAAAAGTGTATAGATTTGATATATAACTACAATGATTTTGAGTAATTTGTGGTATGCGAGCTTACTCGGGCTTTGTACAAATGCGTACGTAGATTTAGATAAAATATCTAAATTGTATCCTATGGGATAGCTTTGTGACATCTAAATAAATAGTTCATGCGTAAGGCAGTTATTAGTGCTAATTTAGCATGCGAGCTCCGGTGCCCCCAGACAATACTAATTATATACCAATATATATGCTTAGTCAATTAAAATAGTTATAGAATCTCTGTCGAATTTTGTTAGTAATTTAGTATGAGTTCAAAACTCCCGCATGCAGAAAATTAAATATATTTGAATTAGTTAAATTTTAGTGTTTTTCTAAACATTAAATTCAAATATATTTAATTTTAAAAAGCTATCCCGAAATATACATGTTTTTTTATGTTTTTTATGTTTTAACTTGAAAAAAAAATAATTATATAATACAATATAGTTATATTATATTTATGGAGGCAAATATATGAATGATAAAAATACAAAAGTAAAAGAATTAACAATTGATGATTTAAAAAATAATATTCAATTGGATTTAGAATTTAAAACTACAAAAGAATTAGAACCTTTTTGTGGAATTATTGGTCAAGAAAAAGCTCTTGAATCAATAACTTCAGCTATGAGAATTAAAAACAAAGGATTTAATTTATATGTTTGTGGCAGTTTAGGAATCGGTAAAACTTCATATGTTTTATCTGTTGTAAATAAACTTGCAGAAGAATCTAAAATTCCAAATGACTATTGTTATATATATAACTTTGAAAATCCTAGTGAACCTTTATATATAGAACTTGAGCCTGGTATGGGCTATGAGCTAAAAAAAGATATGGAGCAATTTATAACTCGCCTACTTCTTGCTTTTTCTAATAGACTTTCGGGAGATACTTATGAAAAAGAAAAGAAGGATATTATTGAAAGATATAATGTTATAAAACAAAAAATATTAGCCGATTTTGATAAATATACTTACGAACAAGGATTCAAAATAAAATACGATAAAGATGGTATTTCTTTTTCACCTGTTTTCAAAGGTAATGTGATTGATGAAAAAGAATTTAATAATTTAAATGATACTGATAAAAAATATTTTAAAGAAAAAAGTCCAACTATCCAAGAGCAAACTTTAAAAATATTAAAAGATTTAGATGAATTAGATACAAAATCTAAAATTTCTATAAAAGATTGGGAAAATAATTTAACAACATTTGTTGCTACACAATGTGTTAAAGATTTAAAAATCAAATACAAAAATAATTTAAAACTTCAAAACTTTTTCTATTCTATTCAAAGTGATATTGTAAATAATATAGACTTTTTTAAACAATATGATAATTTTTTAAAAAGTAAAAACATCTTAGATAGCAAAAGTATATCTGAAAAACAAAATAATATGCAAAAAATGAATTTACCATTTGATAATTATAAAGTAAATGTTATTATTGATAATGATACTTCATCTTGTGCACCTGTTATTTTATGTAAAAATCCTAACTATTATGATTTATTTGGAAAGTTAGAATTTGAAACATCCAATCAAGGTGTTAAAACAAACTATACTATGCTTAAACCTGGACTTATTCATAAAGCAAATGGTGGATATATTATAATAAATGTTAAGGATATTATATCTTCTGTTCCTATGTGGGAAGCGCTAAAGAGAACTATTAGAAATGGAGAAATATCAATAGATAGTTCTAGAGATATTAATCAACCAATTACTGTTACTTCATTAAAACCTGAACCAATTCCAATAGATGTACAATTTATACTTATTGGTAGTGAAATGAATTATTCACAGCTTTCTAAATTAGACCCTGATTTTAAAAAACTATTTAAAATTAAAGCTGAATTTGAAGATACATTAGAAAAAAACAAAGAAAACACTGAAAAACTTGCTAGATATATTACTTATGTATGTAATAAAATGAAACTTCTTTCTTTTAATTATAACGCTGTTATATCTATAATAGAATATAGTTCTAAGCTTGCTGGAGATAAAACAAAACTTTCTAGCAATTTGTTAGATATATTAGATGTTTTAATTGAAACAAATTACATTGCTAAACAAAATAATAGAAAAGTTATTACAGAAGTTGAAGTTACAGCTGCTATTACAACAAAAAAAGGTAGATATTCACTTTATGATGATAATTTAAGTAAACTTATTTCTGATGGAAGTGTCATGATTTCTACAAGTGGTAAAACAATAGGACAAATAAATGGTTTAACTATTATTAATACTGGTGATTTTATGTTTGGAAAACCTGTTAGAATTACTGCAAATACTTTTATGGGAACTAGTGGAATTGTAAATATCGAACGTGAAGTTGCTATGAGTGGTACAACACATTCAAAAGGTGTATATATTTTAGCAGCATATATTGGAGAAAAATATGCACAAGACTTCCCTCTTTCACTTACTGCTAGTATTTGTTTTGAACAGTTATATAACGGTGTTGATGGTGATAGTGCCTCTTCTACTGAACTTTATGCAATACTATCTAGTTTAGCTTCTATTCCAATAAAACAAAACTTTGCAGTTACTGGTTCAGTTAACCAAAAAGGTGAAGTTCAACCTATTGGTGGAGTTAGTGAAAAAATAGAAGGATTTTTTAATGTTTGCAAAGATAGAGGTTTAGATGGAACTCATTCTGTCCTTATTCCAAAACAAAATATAAAAAACCTTACTTTAAATAAAGAAATTTTAAAAGCTATTGAAGATAAAATGTTTCATATATACCCAATATCAAGTATTGATGAAGGAATCGAGATTTTAACAGATATGAAATTTGGGAAACTCATTGATGACAAAAATTATGAACCCGGTACAATAAATTATTTAGTATATAACAAATTAAAAGCATATGCTGAAAAAAATAAAAAATATAATAATTAAATGTATAAAGACAAGAAAAATTAAATTTTCTTGTCTTTATACATATTTTGGTCTGCTCTTTTAATTAGAGTATCTGCAGTTGATGCAAAGTCATTTTCAGTTATACCAATTGCAAATTTAAGTTTAGCTGTTATATTACTATTTATTACAACTTCCTTTCCTGATATTTTCTTAATATTATTAAGAAATACTAGATAATCCTCTGTGTCCTTGATAATTAATACAAATTCATCTCCACCAATACGATACCCATAAATATTATTTTTAGCTATTTTCTTAATGTCTTTTGAAAATACTTTTAAAATAGTATCTCCTGCGTCATGCCCATAAGTATCATTAATTTGCTTAAACTCATTAAAATCAATGTAACATACCATGAATTTTTTTGACCGATTGATTAATAAGTTCAGATCCTCATAAAGCTTTCTTCTACTTCCCAAACCTGTTAAATGATCATAATCAATTTCTTTCATAAAAGCAGTTATTGTAACTTTAATTACTGAATAATAAGATACTATAAATATTGCTAGAATCATGATCATTGCAAATATTATTTTATTTAAGTTTATTACTCCTTCTTTTAATATATTAATTATACCTAAATCAATTAATACTATCAAAAATAAAGAAATAATAAGTACAAAAGTAAAAATTATATTTGTAATTTTTTTAATGTTTTTCATATTTTTTCTCCTATATTAATATTTTTTTTGAATATAATATTTAATTAAATATTATTATTTTTAATTAAATTGGTAACACATATTGGAATCGAACCAATAATTATTTAATAATTTACCATATTGTGTTATATATTGATATAATATTAATTATTTGAAATATTATATCACTTATTACATATATTTTTTAAAAATATATAAAACTCGACAAAAATATATATTTTTTGCTAATTTAAGGAATACTATTCTATTAATGGTTAATTTTGGATATAAAAAAGACAGGTATATATTTATGTATGTATAGCCCCATCTTTGATTACTATATATTGTTTATACTATGTTATTGCTTTCAGACCATCTTTCAAAAGATGATTTTACCATATTTTCTATTTTATTATCTAAAACTTCTTCAGTTTCTCCTTGAGACAATACTAACTCACTTAAAAGTATATTTTTAGATGTCGTTAACATTTTTTTTTCACCCAAAGATAATCCTTTTTCTAAATGTCTATGGGATAAATCTTTAAATACTTCTGTCACTTCTTCTAAAGAACCAGATTTAATTTTATCTATATTAGAACTATATCTTTTATTCCAATTTGAATCACAAGAAAGTTCACTCATTGGCTCTTCAAGTATCGAATATACCTTATTAGATTCTTCTTTTCCTGCAATATCTCTTACTCCAATATTTTGAGCTTTATTAGTAGGAACCATAACCTTAACACCATCAATTGGCATTTTAATTATATAATAATCTTCTGTTTGACCAAGCATATCTTTTTTTTCAATACCCTCAACTACTCCAGCACCGTGCATTGGATACACAACTTTATCACCTATATTAAACATAGCTGTTTCCTCCTTCACATTCGTATTTTAATCTACATATATATTATAGCACACATTACATAAAAAGTAAAGAAAAACGACATAATTCGTGGTTATA
>JAVVTJ010000057.1:0-4653 GCA_036653755.1 Clostridia bacterium | reverse complement strand
TTTTACTATTTTTATACTTATTTTCATTTTACTATTGACATTTCATAGTTGGTCTTTAAATTAAAAAATAACTAGGGTAGCAAAGTATATTACATCTTACTCAACTTTTGTCCTAGTTATTCCTTATTTTATATTATTTACAAACTCTTTTATTTTTTGAACAACTTGCTGAAATATATTAGTATTATTTTCTTTTATAATATTACTATCTTTGGAAGTATCTATATATACAACTTGATTTTTATCTGGTTTTTGCATACCTAACTTTTGTTTAGCTATTGCTTCTACTTTTGATAAATCTGTATTTTGTTCAACATTCATTGCAGTTGCTGCTAAATTTGATTGTACTGTATTTAACTTTGTTTTTAAATTTAAAAGTTCTAAGTTACATTCACTTATCATGTTATATCTATATGTAATTACCATAAGCATTACAAAAAAACAAAGAGAAAATACAGCAGTTTTTTTGTTTATTTTTTTAACTGTTTTCTTTGATATTTTCTTTGATATTTTTTTAGCACTTATTTCTTCTGGAAAATCATATTCTTTAGCAGCACTTCCAGATACATAACCGAAACTTCATGTTAGCAGACATTAACTTAAACACTTCCTTTCTACTTTTTCGGGATAGCTTTATAAAAAAGTAGTTAATATAATTTTGTTAGTATTAATTTCTTTCAAAAATTCTAAGTTTTGCACTTTTTGCCCTAGGATTATCTTCTAATTCATCTTCATTTGATACTATTGGTTTTTTTGTTATTATTTTACCATATGATTTATATCCACAAATACATACTGGAAAATCACTTGGACAACTACATCTACCTTCTAACTCTTCATATGCATGTTTTACAATTCTATCTTCTAATGAATGAAATGTTATAACAGCAAGTCTTCCATTTTTATTTAATGAATTTACTGAATCAATTATTGTTTCTTTTAATTTACCAAGTTCATTATTTACTTCAATTCGTATAGCTTGAAACACTCTTTTAGCAGGATGACCTTTATCAATATATGTTACAACACTTTTAATAACAGAAACAAGTTCTAATGTAGTTTCAATTGGTTTTAATTTTCTTGTTTCACATATAGCTGATGCAATTTTTTTAGAATATTTTTCTTCACCATAATCAAAAAATATCTTTACTAAATTTTCTTCACTATAATTATTTACAACATCAAAAGCAGATATTTTATCTTCTCTATTCATTCTCATATCTAATTTACTATCTGACATATAACTAAACCCACGGCTAGCTTCATCTAATTGATATGAAGAAACTCCTAAATCAAGTAATATTCCATCTACTTTATCTATATTTAATTCTTGTAATATTTTAATAATATCATCATGATTTCCATGATATATTATTTTATTAGAATAATCTTTTAACTTTTCATTTGCAGCTTTTAAAGCTTCTTTATCTCTATCTATTCCTATTAATTTACCCATATTACTTAATCTTTTTATAATCTCAAAAGAATGACCTGCAGATCCTAATGTACCATCAACATATATTCCACCCTTTTGTATATTAAGTCCTTCAATACATTCTCTAAGTAAAACTGGTTTATGCTTAAATTCCATATGTTACCTCATTTATCATATATATTATCTTTTGTTTATTACATATGTTTAAAACATATTTTTTCTTTTGTATATTAATTATTTTATCATTTGTTCATTTTATCTTTTGTATGTATATTTAAATGCCTAAATTAGACATTTGAATAGCAACTTCATTCATATCCATATTTTCACTACTTGTATAACTATTCCATTTTTCTCTATTCCATATTTCAACCCTAGTAGAAACCCCTACTATTGTTAAATCTTTTTCTAAACAAGCATAATCTCTTAAATTTTGTGGTATATTGATTCTACCTTGCTTATCTATTTCACATTCAGTTGCACCTGAAAAGAAAAAACGAATAAAATTACGAGCATTTGGATTTGTTAGTGGAAGTGATTTTAATTTAGTTTCAAATGTTGTCCACTCTTCTTTTGAGTATATGAATAAACATGTATCAAGACCTTTAGTCACAATAAATGAATCACCTAAATCACTTCTAAATTTAGCTGGAATACTTGTTCTTCCTTTTTCATCAATATTATGATTATACTCTCCTAATAACATTTTAATTCACCCACTTCTTACCACTTCTTACCACTTGCTATTATTTTAATACATAATACATAAAAAATCAATACTTTTTTGAAAAAAAGTCAAAAAAATATGTCTTTTTATGTTAATTTACCTTTTTTATATACTTTTATGTAATAAACATGACATAATATGACTTTTGCATAAAATATATTTGTATAAAACAAATTGACATTATATATAAAATGATGTATAATATTTACCGTTATATAAATAATAAATATGGAGGTTCATTATGAATATTACAATTACAAATTGTATAAACTTAATTTTAATATCAAGTCTTTCAACACTAGTTTTTGTTCAAGTTTTTAAAACAGTATTAAATAGTATTTTAATAGGGAAATTCGATAAAAAAACATTATTTTCCGATGGAGATTTTCCATCATCACATACTGCTATACTTATATGCTTTAATATAATATTTTGGTATATAGTATATTTATACTCATTAGCAAATCCTACAACTGATATATTTGTTTGTGTATTAATAGGACTAGTACTACTTCTTTGGTCTTGCTATGAAATACGTGATGCAATGGGAGTAAGACTTAGAGTACAAGAACAAGCATATGCTATAAAACAAATTGCTACTACTTCAAAAGAAATGTCTGATAAATTAGAAAACTTAAATTTAGTTGATGAAAATGTAAATTGTGATGCAATTCAAGAAGAATTAGATGATTTATTAGTAGGACTTAAATTAAAAGCAGGACACTTACCTTATGAAGTTTTTGGAGGTATTCTTACAGGAACATTAATAGGACTTTTATATGTTACATTTTTTGAAAGTAATTTAACTTTATTTATTACAGTCTCTTTTATATTTATTTCTTATATATTATTAACAATGCTTATGTTTAATAATAAAAGAAGAAAAAATATTAAAAAAAATAAATAAACAGATGAATATATAATTCATCTGTTTATTTGGGCGTATAACATATGTGAGGGAAAAATAATTTTCTCTCACATTTCTTTTATAAATTTGCAAAAAAGATGCATTTAAAACAGAAATCTCTCTCATCTTGTCTTACAATTTTTATTAGTTCTAAATAATGTGACCACGTTAATTAGCTCTACAGTGTTGAGCCAATTGGAAAAATATTATAAAAGTATAGTTTCAAAAGTTGAAGAATTTATGCAATATCTTGAACTTCTATTTGAATTACCAATAGAAATAAGAAAATGCATATATACTTCAAATGCTATTGAATCAGTGAATTCAGCATTACGTAAAGTTACTAAAGGTAAAGGATCATTTCCAACTAAAGAATCAGTATATAAAATATTATTTTTAAGAATAAGAGATTTAAGTGAAAAATGGACTAAACCAATAAATAAATGGCAGATTATTAAAAGTCAATTAATAGACTTATTTGGAGACAGATATACAAAATATATAACTTTATAAAATAATTAGTAGTTCTTTGAAAATAAAATAAAAAATAAGGTGATTTTACTACCTTATTTAAATAAATTTTAATATTTATAAGAAAATGTACACACCAGACTTGACAAGCTCAGCTCCACTCGCTCTTCGCTCTAGTTTAGATTCCTATTTGGTATGGACTTGCCTCTGTACCTTCTCCTCCTGTTACTTTGATTCCAGTTTTTAGAGAAACTGCAGCCTCCACCCCGTAAGTGTAGCTATAGTGGTCGGTACCACCACCACTATATTCGCGATACAAGATGATATTACTGCTGACGCTACCGTCGCTGTTTACACGACGCACGTTGAAGTTAGACCAACTAGAAGAAAGCGCATGCACACGAGAGCCAAGCCATGTGGTCACATCAAAGCGTATTCCTGCTGCATTTAATGCATCTATATCATTTTGATAATATGTATCATTTAATCTCACATCATTTGAATTTGCATTATATACTATACCGCTATCTCCTATATTTCCTATACTTTGATTTGTTGCTCCTATACTTCTTCCACTTGTTGCATATGTTGTATTTACATAACTACTACATACATTATTTAATTTATTTACTGCATTTATATAATCTGCTTTTCCTGATAATGTTAAATTTTGCACACTTTTTGCTGATACTATTTCTACTATTCCAGATTTATTTGTAAGTACTCTCCATCCTCCTGAATATCCATTTATTGTTGGATATGCTATATAGTCTCCTGGTTTTACTTTTCCTGCTATTGGTACACCTGCAATTTTTACTGTTATTGCAGATGATATTGTCTCTAATTTATTACCTGCTTTATCTGTTGAAAGTACATGTACATAATATGTTCCTGCGCTACTTTGATTTACTGTTATTGTTTGTGGATTTGAGCTAAATGTTCCTCCTGTATATGAACTTTCATTTGTTCCTATACTTCCTGAATTTGTAGTTACTATCCATTTACATTTTGTTATATCTATTGTACTTAAACTATCATTTTGAGTAATTGTTACATTTGTATTTACTCCTGTTTCTATATTATTATTACTTATTGATATACTTGCATTTGTTG
>JAVVTJ010000056.1:0-6168 GCA_036653755.1 Clostridia bacterium | reverse complement strand
GGTAGTGTGGAATTTTAGTTTACTATAAAAGTACAAAACTTTTACACTACCAATTAAGTAATGGAGGAAATATATGAAAAAGTTTAAAGTTTATAGCATTTTTATGCTGATTGCGTTTTTAATTGTTACATCAACATCATTAAACGCTGCAAGTACCAATATAACAGGAAGTGCTTCTGTTAAAACAGGTGAAAAAGTTACTGTTACTATTAGTGGAAGTCAAATAGCAGTTTGGGATATAAATGTAACTTATGATAATGCAAAATTAGAATTAGTATCAGGTAAAACAAAAATTGTTGCTACTAGTGATTCTGGAAAAAATGAAAATGTTACAATCGCAACATTGGTATTTAAAACTAAAATTGCAGGTAGTGCAAGTGTTAGTATAGATGGTAGTATTTCTGGTGAAGATAAAGTAAAATTAGCAATTTCAAAAAAATATACTACAAATATAACTGACCCAGTAGCTCCGCCACCAGTTACTGTAAGTAGTAATGCAAATCTAAAAAGATTATCAGTAAATGTAGAAGGATTAAGTCCTGCTTTTAGTAAAAATAGAACTGCATATTCATTAAATGTAAATGAAAATATAAATAGTATAACTGTAAGAGCTTCTACTGAAGATGAAGGTGCAACTTTTTATGTAAGTGGTAATAAAAATCTTGTTGTAGGTAATAATACAGTAAATATTGTTGTAACTGCTGCTGATAAAAAGACTAAAAAAACATATAGAATAAATGTTGTAAAATCAAATAATCCAGAACTATCTGATGCTACACTTCAAAGTTTAGTAGTAGAAGATATTTCTTTAACTCCTGAATTTGATACTAATGTTATTGAATATTTATGTAATGACATAGAAGGTAATATTTCAAAATTAAATATTACTGCATATGCTAAAAATGAAAAAGCAAAAGTAGAAATATTGGGAAATGAAAATTTTAAAGTAGGAGAAAATATAATAACTATAAAAGTCACTTCTGAAAGTGGTTTAGTTACTAAAGAATATTTTTTAAAAATTAATAAAAAGGAAACTCCTATTATTGAAAAAGAAGTAGAAATATATGAAGAAAGTAATAGTATTAAAAGTGAACCAGCAGGAATTGTTAAGTTTTTTAAATCAATAGGAAGCTTTTTAAAACGTCATTTACTTGTAATTATTTTAAGCACTATATGTATATTTGAATTTATTGTAATAGTATTTTTATTGTTATTTATTAAAAATGGTAATACACCAATTAATCCAAGTAAAAAAAATAGAAAATCTAATGAAGATGATTTAGATATAATTGATTGCGTACTTCCAAATACTAGAAGAAGAAATTTAAGCAATATGGATGATGTGAGTAATATAACAAATATCAAAGATATAAAAAGTAATAAAGAAGAGATCTTAGAAAGTGATGATAAGTTTTCAGAACAAGATAAATTACAAAAAGAAATAGAAGAAGAAATAGAAAAAAATTTTTAAGGAGGATATATAATGTCAATTTTAATAACAGGTGGAGCAGGATATATAGGTTCACATACTTGTGTAGAACTTTTAGAAAAAGGTGAAGATTTAGTAATTGTAGATAATTTTTATAATAGTAAATTAGAAACTTTAGAAAGTATAAGAAAAATAACAGGAAAAGATTTTAAATTTTATGAGGCAGATATTTTAGATAAAGAAATGATGACTAAAATATTTAAAGAAAATAAAATAGAATCTGTAATTCATTTTGCAGGATATAAAGCAGTAGGAGAATCAGTTAAAAAACCTATTGAATATTATATGAATAATATAACTGGTTCATTAGTACTTTTTGATGTTATGAAAAAGTTTGGATGTAAAAAAATAGTTTTCAGTTCTTCTGCTACTGTATATGGAATACCTAAAACTTGTCCTATAACAGAAGATATGCCACTTTCTACTACTAATCCTTATGGTACAACTAAACTATATATTGAACAAATATTAAAAGATATATATGTATCTGATAATGAATGGAGTATTGTATTACTTAGATATTTTAATCCAATTGGTGCACATTCTAGTTCACTTATAGGAGAATACCCAAGTGGAACTCCAAATAATTTAATGCCATATATTTCAAAAGTAGCTGCTGGTAAATTAGAAAAAGTTCATGTTTTTGGTAATGATTATGATACAAAAGATGGAACTGGTGTAAGAGATTATATTCATGTTGTTGATTTAGCTTCAGGACACTTTAATGCACTAAATAAAGCACGTAATGAAAGTGGTGGAGTCTTTATTTACAATTTAGGAACAGGTAATGGATATAGCGTTTTAGAGCTTATTAAAACATTTGAAAAAGTAAATAATATAAAAGTTAATTATGTTATAGATAGTAGAAGACCAGGAGATATTGCAACTTGTTATGCAGATCCTACAAAAGCATTTAATGAGCTTAGTTTTAAAGCTCATAAAAATTTAGAAGATATGTGTAAGGATACTTGGAATTTTGAAAAAAACTTAAAATAGCAGAATAAATATAAAAAATCACACTATATATTAATATAGTGTGATTTTTTTGAGGTGCTATTTTGAATAATTTAATAAGTAATATTAATGAATTAGTATGGGGATTACCACTTATTTTAATGTTAATAATAACTCATATATTTTTAACATTTAAACTAAAATTTCCACAAAAAAATATATTACTTGGTTTAAAATTAATGTTAAAACCTAATAATAAAAAAGGAATATCTCCATTTAATTCATTAATGACTGTACTTGCTGCAACACTTGGAACTGGTAATATTATAGGAGTTGCAAGTGCAATAATAATAGGTGGAATTGGTAGTATATTTTGGATATTTATATCAAGTATTTTTGCTATTGCAACAAAATATGCAGAAACATATTTGTGCTTAAAATATAGAAAAATTAAAAAAAGTAAATTATGTAATTATACTAAATATTATGGTGGAACAATGTATGTATTAAAAGATAGAATTGGTAGTAATTTACTTCGGTAATTTATTTGCTGTATTTGTTATAATTGCATCATTTGGTATTGGTTGTATGTTACAATCTAACTCTGCTTGTACAAGTATAGTTCAAAATTTTAATATAGATGTAAATTTTGTAGCAGTTATAATTACAATATTAGGAATATATTTTGTATTTTCAGAAGAAAAGAAAATAGCTAAGATTTCTAGTATAATTATTCCAATATCAACAATTATTTATTTAATAATGAGTATTATGTTATTATATATATTTAAAGATAATATAGTAAATAGTATAGTAAATATAACTAAAAGTGCATTAAATATAAAATCAGGAATAAGTGGAGTTATATGTTTTGGATTTATGAGAGCATTATCTACTGGACTTTCAAAAGGTATGTTTTCTAATGAAGCAGGAATGGGTAGTTCTCCAATATTTGAAGTTACAGTAAATAATAAAAATATTAAAGAACAATCAATAATATCTTCAATTAGTGTTTTTATAGATACAACAGTTTTATGCACAATTACAGGTATTATTTTTGTATCAAGTGGTTGTTATATAAATGAATATAATCCATTTATTTTAGTACAAAATGTATTTAATAATTTACCATATGGAAGTTATTTACTTTCATTTTGTTTAACTACGTTTGCTATTGCAACAATTCCATGTTGGGCATATTATGGTAAGCAAGCAGTTAAGTATCTATTTTCAAATAGATATATATATACAAACATATATAAAATAATTTATGTTATGTGTATATATATTGGAGCAATAATTAATTTAGAATTTGTATGGAATATATCGAGTATAGCAAATGCATTTATGGCTATTCCAAATTTATTTATGATATATTATTTAATAAATGAGATAAAATAGTATGAAACTATTGCAATTTATTATAAAAAAATATATAATGAGTATGTAAATTAATTTACAAATTAAACAAATGAAAATGGAGGAATATGAAATGGATATATTAAAAATATCAGCTAAATCAAGTCCTAATTCTATAGCAGGTGCTTTAGCAGGATTAATAAAAGAAGAAGGAAAAGCAGAAATGCAGGCAATAGGTGCAGGAGCAATTAATCAAGCAGTTAAAGCAATAGCAATAGCAAGAGGATTTGTAGCACCATCTGGAATTGAACTTGTATGTATGCCAGCTTTTACAGAAATTATAATAGATAATGAAACAAAAACAGGTATTAAATTTTCAGTAGGTCCAAGAAATTAGTGCTAGTTTTACAAAAAATGTACAGATTAAAAGCTGTACTTTTTTTGTAAGTATAAATTTTACAAAGCTAATAAACTATCTTGCAATATATATATATATATAGTATAATACTATTATTGAAAAGAGGTAGAAATAATGTCAAATAGAAAAATAGTAAATATAAATAACTTAAAAGAACTATTAGAGTATGCTACATATACTTATCCCAATAATACAATTGCAAAACTTAAAAGAAAAATTAACAAAAAAGGAGAAGCTCCAGATATATACAATGTAACATATAAAGAATTTAAAGAACATATAGATTGTTTAGGTACTAAACTTTTATCACTTGGTTTAAAGGATAAAAAAATAGCTATAATATCAAGTAATAGATATGAATGGCTTGTTAGTTATTTTGCAATAGCAGCAGGAGTTGGAATTGTAGTTCCACTTGATAAATCACTTCCAGATGATGAAATAAAAGCATGCGTAAAAAGAAGTAAAATTGAAGCAATATTATACTCAGATAAATATGATAATGTAATGAATGAAATAAAAGAAAAAAATGATACTGATTTAAAAATATTTTTTTCTTTTGATATAGAAAAAGAAAAAAATGGTATTTTATCATATAAAGAAGAATTAGAAAATGGTAGAGACCTTTTATCCTCAGGTGATAGAAATTATTTAGATAGTATAGTAGATAGTGATAAAATAAATATATTGCTGTTTACATCTGGTACAACTTCAATGTCAAAAGTAGTAATGTTATCTCATAGAAATATATGTTCTAATGTAATGGATATAGCAAGTATAAATAGTATTTATTCGACAGATTGTATATTAGCATTTTTACCATTACATCATACATTTTCTTCAACTGTACTTACAACGTTATTATATAGAGGATCATCATTTGCTTTTTGTGATGGAATAAAATATATAGCACAAAATTTAGAAGAATATAAAATAACAGCACTTGTATGTGTACCTGCAATACTTGAAAATATGCATAAAAAAATTAGAAAAACAATTGAATCACAAGGAAAAACTAAACTTGTAAACACAATGACAAAAATAACAAATATACTTTGCAAATGTAAAATAGATATAAGAAAAAAAATATTTAAATCTATACATGATGGCTTAGGTGGACATTTAAGAATAATATTAACAGCTGCAGCACCAGTTAGTAAAAATATAGTTAAAGATATGAATAATTGGGGAGTTATAACAATACAAGGTTATGGTTTAACTGAAACTTCTCCTGCTCTTACAATGGAAAGTGATACTCATAGAAGATGTGGAAGTACAGGTCCTGCACTTCCTAGTGTTACATTAGAAATAGTAGATAAAGATGAAAATGGTATAGGTGAAATAAGAGCTAAAGGACCTAATGTAATGTATGGGTATTACGGTAATGAAGAAGCTACAAATGAAGTTTTAAAAGATGGCTGGTTCTATACAGGAGATTTAGGATATTTAGATAAAGATGGATATTTATATATAACAGGTAGAAAGAAAAATGTAATTGTACTTAAAAATGGGAAAAATATATTTCCAGAAGAAATTGAACTATTAGTTAATATGAACAAATATGTAGAAGAAAATATAATATATGGCAAACCTGATAAAGATGATGATTTACAAATTTGTGTTAAAGTTGTATATAATAAAGAAATGATTAATCAAGATTTTGGAAATATAGATGAAGATAAAATTTATGATATAATAAATGAACATATTAGCTCAATAAATAAAAAAATGCCAGCATATAAATATATAAGAAGTTTAATTATAACGGATATTCCACTTATTAAAACAACAACAGCAAAAGTAAAAAGAAATGAAGAAATAAAAAAATATTAGAAAAAGTTAAATAGAATAAAATAATCTCCATCATTTTTGTTGGAGATTATTTTGTAATATTACAAATATGAGTAAAGTTTTAGTTGGCAAAAGTAGCAAAAAAAGATAAAAAAAGTTG
>JAVVTJ010000055.1:0-6237 GCA_036653755.1 Clostridia bacterium | reverse complement strand
AGCATTTTCAATGCTTTTATCAATTATTGAGTTACAAAACTGTCAAACTCCCGATTTTATATAATAAATCAATAGATAACAGACAATTTTTATTTTTTTGCTTAAATTTCTATATTTTAATTGATTTTATCATATATGTATAGTAAAATATTATTAGGTGATTATATTATGGAAAATAATGAAGAAATGATTGAAAAAAAGAAAAAAATATTAATAGAAAATAAAGCAAAATCAAAAGCAAAAGCACAAAAAACAATTGAAGATTATAAAAGTTTTGCTGTAAAAGGTAATGTAATTGATTTAGCAATAGGTGTTACTATAGGTTCAGCTTTTACAAATATAATTAATGCATTAGTTATAAATTTAATAACACCAATTATTAGTCTTATTACTAATAAAGTGGATTTAAGTACATTATTTATAGCTCTCGATGGAAAAAGATATGCTTCATTAGCTGCTGCTAAAGAAGTAGGGGCAATTGTAATTAGTTATGGAGCAATTTTAAATGCAGTTCTTAATTTTTTTATAATTTCTATTATTTTATTTATAGTATTTAAATATATTTCAAAAGTTAGAAAGTCTAATGAAAAAGGTGTTACAGATAATTTAAATGCTACAACAAAAGTTTGCAAATATTGTAGAAGTAAAATAGATGTACAAGCAACAAGGTGTCCTTTTTGTACTAGTGAAATTCAAATAGAAGATGTTACTAAAAAAACAAATAAATAAATAATAAGCGAATAATGTATTTTACATTATTCGCTTAAATCAAATATAGGAACATATTCTTCTTCATGTTCTCCTAGCTCTTGTATATATCCATTTTCAAATTTTAAATAATTCATAAAGTTTTCAATAGTTTGTAATTCATTTTTAGTTACTTTTCTATTAATTTCTTTAATATCTTTAGCAAGATATGTAGGAAAATATTGTGCCATTATACTTATGTATATTTTATTACCTAACAAATCATTTAATTCATTTAAAACATTTAATGAATTAAATATATTATTAGGTAAAATCATATGACGTACAATTAATCCTTTTTGTATAATTCCATTATCATCAAAAATAGGATTTCCTACTTGATTATACATTTCTTTTATACTACTTTTTGCATTTTCTAAATAATTAGATATTTTAGAATATTTTAATGCTAATATATCATCTGAATATTTAAAATCTGGTAAGTAAATATCAATATATCCATTTAATAATTTTATAGTTTCAACAGTATCATATCCACTTGAATTGTAAATTATTTTTAATTTTAATCCGTTACTTTTTGCAATTTTAATAGCTTCAATTATTTGTGGCACATATATAGTAGGACTTACTAAATTTATATTATTTGCACCTTTTTGTTGCTGTTTTAAAAATATTTCAGCTAAATGTTCTATTGTTATTTCTTTTCCAAAATCACATTGACTAATTTTAAAATTTTGACAATAAACACATTTCATATTACAATTAGAAAAAAATATAGTACCTGATCCATTTTTACCACTTATACATGGTTCTTCAAAATAATGTAAAGAAGCTAGTGCAATTTTAACTTTATCATTTGCTCTACAAAATCCTAGTTTATTTTTTAATCTATTAACATTACATTTATGTGGACATAACTCACATTTATTTAATAATTCAATCATTTTAGTCTCCATTTTGTTATATAATTTCTTCATTTGTATTAGTTAATAATGTAGATAAATAATCATTTAAAATATCTATTGAATATGCAGGATAGGATAAAAAATATCCTTGCATATATCTAATTCCTAAACTTTTTAATTTTAAATATATTTCTTTACTTTCAACTCCAACAGCAATTAAATTTATATTTTTTGCAATACAAGCAGTTTGTAAATCTGAAACATATTTTTGTTTATCTTTGTTTTCTAAAATATCTAAAATTATACTTTTATCTAATTTAATATAATCTGGAGTAATCAATTTTAAATCATCAATTTGAAATAATCCAATTCCAAAATGATCAAGAGATATTTTACCATTTTTACTATGTATTAAATCAATAGTTTGCTTTAGAAAAGTAAAATCATATTTTTCATATCCATGTAATTCTAAAACAAAATATAACTGATTCATTGCATCATATATTCTTGGTTTATTTACATAAGACAAATAGCTTGATAAATTAATATTTATAAATGCTTTATTAGATTCTTTTGTGTGTATTCCAATAAAGTTATCAATACTATTTGTAAATAAAGTTTGTTGCAAATTATCATATTTTTTTGTATCTTTTGCATATTTTAAAAGTAAATCAATATTTATTTGTTTAGAATATTCTATTTTAGTTAAAACTTCATAACCAAATACAGTTTGCCTAGCTATATCAACTATTGGTTGATATAATGTGCACATTCTTTTTTTATCAGCTATATCTTCTATAATATTGTCATATTCTGATGCTACTATATTATTATCATTTATTTCATCTAATACATAATTAATATTATCATTAGTATTTGAAACTATACATGAATTATCAGTAACAATATTATTTTGAGTTTTAGAATTTACAATGTTATTTTCAAAATATGTATTAGCAAATTCTAAATATTTTATTTTAGTTAATTTATATTTGTTATATACTTCAATACTTTTTGCAGCAGCATCAGCATCTTTAACTTCAATTAGCATATAAAATAATTCTTTTTTATTTCCTAATTCTTCTGCTAAAATTTTTAAATTATCATAAATTATTTCACCTTCATTTAAGAATTTATCATGATATTTTATTAAAGTTAAAATTAAATGTTTTTCTTCATCAGTAAAATAAAATCTATCTAAAATACCTTCTGATAAATCAACAGACATTTCATCATGTCCTATAAAACTATCAGTGTCTTTTTCAGTAATTATTTTAACATATGGTTTGCCAATATCATGGAGTAACATTGTCCAATTAAGTATTTTTCTATGTGAATCACCTATTGTTCTATTATATTTACCTACTTCTTCAATGGTAGTTAAAATATGTTTAAAAACTCCATATCTATGGTAACTACTATTTTGCATGCAATTTATAACATTTTCACCATATTTGTTTTTAACATAAAATTCAGGAAAATGTCTTAAAAAACATTGCTCGTTTGTTATTCTAATTAATATTCTTGCAACATTATCATCACGTAAAACATCAGAGTATATGTCTGTTAATGTACGTGAATCATTTGTTGAATATAGCGAGGATATAATATTATTTATTCTTGTTTCTTCCTTAGCATCTTGAATCCCTGATTTTATATTCATTGCATCAACATCAATTATTCCTTCATAACTTTGCACTCTACATACCTCCATAATATATATAATTCTAAAATAATTATATCATCTATTTATTTTTTTTACAATATTTATTCTAAAAATAGAGCTAATTTTTAAAAGTTTATATTAATTAAATTTTTTATTTAAACATTTTTATGTAAAATACATATATTTTCTTGACTTTATACTTATTTAATTGTATAATAATACATGTAAAAAATAATTAGTTAATTAATCCCGGAAGATTACACTAGTTATATTAAATTAAATATTTGGAGGATTTTATGAATAATACTACACATAGCGTAAAGCTAGAAGAAATTGAAAGAAAATGGTATATTATTGATGCTGCTGACAAGCCATTAGGTAGAGTTGCAACTGAAATAGCTAAACTATTAAAAGGAAAACATAAACCAACTTATTCTACACATTTAGATTGTGGAGATAATGTTATAGTTTTAAACAGTGATAAAATTGTTTTAACGGGTGATAAATTAAATCAAAAAATTCATAGACAACATTCAGGTTATGTTGGTGGAATGAAAGAAACAAAATATTCTGTAATAATGGATAAATGTTCAGATAAAGCTGTTATGCTTGCTGTAAAAGGTATGTTGCCTAAAAATAGTTTAGGTAGAGCAATGTTAACAAAATTAAAAATATATAAGGGTGGAGAGCATAATCAAACAGCTCAAAAACCTGAAATATGGAATTATTAGGGGGCAAACAAATGGCAAAGAAAGAATTTATTTACGCAACAGGAAAAAGAAAATCATCTATTGCAAGAGTAAACATAATACCAGGTACAGGAAAAATAACTGTAAATAAAAAAGATATGAATGAAGTATTTTCATTAGAAACTTTAAAAGCAATAATATTGAAACCTTTTAAAGTAGCTAATATGATGGAAAAATATGATGTTGAAGCAACAGTACATGGTGGTGGATTTGCAGGTCAAGCTGGAGCTATAGCTCATGGCATTGCAAAAGCATTATCTACAACTGATTTAGATACGCGTACAGTATTAAAGAGAAATGGATTACTTACTAGAGATTCTAGAGTTAAAGAAAGACATAAATATGGTCTTAAAAAAGCTAGAAAAGCACCACAATTTAGTAAGAGATAATATTTTAAAGAGTATAAATAAAACCAGTAATTATGAATATTACTGGCTTTATTTATACTTTATTCATTCATTCTTAGATTTAACTTTTCCATTTCTGTTACCTCTGTGACTTAGTATTCCTTATTAGGATATTTTTAAAAGTTATTACTTAAGACATTATCATAAATTAATCATATATGTTTATAAAATTATATAAAAAAACTTGACATATAGGTAAAAAATTAGTATAATATATATATTATTTCTGTACCATTAGCTCAGTCGGTAGAGCAGTTGCCTCTTAAGCAATTGGTCCTGGGTTCGAGTCCCAGATGGTGCACCACAATTTTTTTATAAATCCTATTATTGAAAAATATCAGCTGTAATTAATATCAGTTGACATATTTTGAATAAATATGTCATACCTATCTACTATATATTTTTTGTTATATCAAGGCAACCATTTAAATATCTTGAAATATGTATATTGTATTATTCATGTTTCTTTTAACATATAACATAAATTTTGTAATTTCCTTAAATGTTATATTTATTTTTCTTGAAAAATGCACTAGTTTTCAGAAGAATTCTTTTCTTTACTTCATCAATTTCTAATTTATCTAAATTATTTATCATTCGTTGATTATATTCTTAGCTTGACATCATTGACTAAATAGCAATCTGTAAAATCTTTAAAATATGTTGAATTTATACAAAATAATGTAAAGCTATTGAAAAAAAATAAAAATGTTATACAATATATTCGTTAATGGTAATATATATTAAATGTAATATGAGTGGTAGAGTTAAAATGAATAAAAGCATTATGTCACTTAAAATACATATATACATATATATTAGACAAAAAATAAAGCTCATAAAAAGGTATAAAAAGTTTTAAAAAGTAAAGAATAAAACAAAAGAAAAGGAAGTAAGAAAGATATGAAAAAAAGAGGAATAAGTCTAATAGTACTCGTAGTAACAATAATAGTAATAATAATATTAGCAGGAGCAGTAATACTGTCTTTAACAAATAACAATCCAATAAATGAAGCAAATGAGGCATCATTTAAAAGTGAACTTAAAAGTTTAGATGAACAAGTACTGTTATCAATAACAAAAGGATATATAACAGACAACAATATAATGAGCAAAAAAATAACAAGTAGTGATGAGTTATATAAATATATGGAGCAACTAAAAGGAAGTAAATATGATGGAAAAGTATATATAACAGAAGGAAGATTAACAATAAACGCAAGTAAATTTACAAAAGAACAAATACAATGGGCAATAGAAGCACAAATAAAAGTAGGAGACTTGCCAGTAGTAAAAACAGTAGAGCTAACATCAACTGAAACAGCAATAACAGCAAAAGTAACAATGGATAGTACATCTGGAATAATAGGATATATGTATAAAATAACAGGAGTAGGAATAAATGTAGAAGAATGGATAACAAAACCAGAAAGTACACACACATTTGAAAACTTAAAAGTAGGAACAGAATATATAATAGAAGTAAAAGCAAAAACAAATGAATTAGAATCAATATCATATATAAGTAAAATAACAACAAAAGGAGTAAATGAATTAGTATCGTTATTACCAAATACAACAGAATGGACAAAAAACAATGTAACAGTAACAATAAGTCATGCAAATGTACCAAGCGGATATGAATTACAATATAAAATAGGAAGTGGAAATTGGATTAAATATACAAGTGCAGTTGTAGTAGATACAAATGTTGCAGTATATGGAAGAGTATATAATATAGCACTAGATGATGAAATAGGAGCAAATCCATATGATGTAACAAACATAGATAAAACAAATCC
>JAVVTJ010000054.1:0-6289 GCA_036653755.1 Clostridia bacterium | reverse complement strand
ACTTTTGGTAGCTCTTTTTTACTTTCATTTTTTCATAATCTATTTTACACTACCCCTTATATACACATATTATAACATTTTAATATATATTGTACAAGTATATTAAAGTTTTTTTATTAATTAAAATATTTTTTCATTGATAAAATAAAAAGTTTCAAATAAATATATCCTAGTATAAATCCTGCTATAACATCACTAGGATAATGTACTCCTAAATACAATCTTGAAAAGCCTATTAAAATAATAAGTAATGTTAATACAAATTTTATAATATTTTTTATATATTTATTTTTCATATATTTATTACTAAAATAAATTAATAACCCATAAAATGCAATTGAAGTCATAGCATGGCCACTTGGAAAGCTATATCCAGCCTCTTTTACTAACATTAAATTAATTGGTCTTTGTCTTGTAAATATAATTTTTAAAATGTAATTTAAACTTGCAACTAATCCTAAATTTAAAGAAATAATTAGTCCAATACTTTTCTTTTTTAAAAATACTAATATAAATAATGAAATTATGCATAATATTGTAGCCGAGCACATATTAGATATTACTTTCATTATTTCTGTTAAATTATTATTTGCAAATTGTCTAATAAAATTTAAGATAAAATTATCAATAGTGTATATCTCTTTTCTATAAAATGTACCTAAAATGATAATTATACAAATTACTACAAATACAATTATTATTTGTATTTTACTTTTTTTACTTATCTTATTCATGTTCATACCTCATTAATATTTTATCATTAAATATTAAATATTTCAACATCTTTTAAAAATATATTTGAAAATCCTTATTTTAATGATATAATGTTATAGGTGAAGAAATTGAAAAAAACTTTTAAGAAAATAAAAAAAATTACAACATATATTATTTCATTTATCTTATCGTTAATTATTATATATTATGCAGTAACTTCTAATATTAATAAATTACCTAACTTAGATTATATAGATAATGATTTAAATGAAATAAATATATATAACTATGAAAAAGCATATGTTTCTAGAATTGTTGATGGTGATACTATTGAAGTAATTATCAGCAATAAAAAATATAAAGTAAGATTTATTGGTGTTAATTGTCCAGAATATACAAGTAAAGTTGAGTATTATGGTAAAGAATCTACTGAATATACAACTAATTTATTAAAAAATAAATATGTTTATTTAGAAAAAGATATAAGTAATACTGATAAATATAATAGATTACTTCGTTATATTTGGTTAGAAATTCCTAATAATAATTCCGTAGAAGAAACTCAAAATAAAATGTTCAATAGTATACTTTTATCAAATGGATACGCACAAATTGCAACATATCCTCCTGATATAAAGTATGTTGATATTTTTAAAGATATTTCTATAAAAGCCAGAAAAAATAATACTGGGTTATGGAATAAGCAATAGTATATTTGATTTTTATGTTAAAATATGCTATAATATTAACATTGATGGTGCATTATTCTAGTTGTACTGTCTATTATGAGGGTGGGGCTAAAAATCCACTAAAAGGCACATCGTTGAAGTTTTTTGTTAATGCGCAAAACGCCCAGTTATGCGTGTTATCAGGGAGTAAAGAAGTTAGGGTAATATGTAATGGCATACATGTAATTCCCTTTTTTCGTGGAGACTTAATGTTTTAAACATTAAGTGTAACCTATGTAAAGTGCCAAGACACAATCCATAGTGTAGCCTGTCTTGAGTGAGAATATCGGGATTAATCTAAAATATTTAAAATTTATGGCCATATTTTTTAAATTAATGATTATGAAATTATCATTGCAAAAAAGACTAATAATAGTAATCAGTATATTTTAAGGAAAACTTCTAGAATGTTTGCTTTATTAAAAGCAAAGTAATTTAGGGATTAAGGTACGGATTTAAGTGGTGATCTAGTGTTCTTATAGGTAACTAAAGAATATTTCTTTTAAATGGAAACAACTAAATAGTAATATTTAGTAAGAAATAGAGAAATTCTACTAGACCTAAACCGTAAAATTTACCTAATTTTCTACCATCTATTTTTTATATTATATAGGAGTTGAAAATATTTCAAATGGAAATAAAAAAAACAAAAAAAGAAAGATATACAAAGAAAAAAACTGATAACTCAGTTTTAAAATGGTTTATAACTATTTTTATTATTACGTTTGTATTATCTTTATTTTTTTCATATTTATCTACCGAATCTATAAAAGGTATACCTATTATACCTGGTATTTTAATATTAGTATTAGTTATATTTATTGGTATTTTATTTGATATTATAGGTGTTGCTGTTACAATTGCTGAGGAAGATTCATTTCATTCAATGGCAAGTAAAAAATTAAAAGGTTCTAAAACAGCTATAAAATTAATACGTAATTCTCATAAAGTATCAAATTTTTGTGCTGATGTAATTGGTGATATTTCTGGTGTTCTTAGTGGTTCAATAAGTGCTATTATATCACTTAAAATAACTGAATATTATGGTATTAATTTTGATTTACAAATTTTAATAAGTGCATTAGTTGCATCTATTACCGTAGGCGGAAAAGCAATCGGAAAGTCTATTGCTAAAAAATATAACAATGAAATTGTTAATATTGTAAGTAAATTTTTAAATTATTCAAAAAAAAAATCAGATAATTAATTTTATCTGATTTTTTATATAAAAAATACCTTATGTTAAAATAACACAAAGTATTATTTGATTTATATATTTATGGATGATTTTTCTTCCAATCTTAATTTATCTGCAATCATAGCAATAAATTCAGAATTTGTTGGTTTTCCTTTATTAGAATTTACTGTATATCCAAATATTTTATCATGAACTTCTATTTGTCCTCTATTCCAAGCAACTTCAATTGCATGTCTAATTGCTCTTTCAACTCTTGAAGGTGTGGTATCAAACATTTTTGATAAATTTGGATATAAAGTTTTAGTTACCGCATTTATAACATCTTCATTTTTTACTGTCATCATAATTGCTTCTCTTACATATTGATATCCTTTTATATGAGCAGGTACTCCAACATCATGTATAGCATTAGTTACCCTAACTTCTAAACTAGTATTTGCTTTTCTAGAATTTAATTCATTTTCAGTAGAATAGTTTTTTATATTGGTAGTTGTAACTTCATTTTCACAAACTAAATCTCTAATTCTTTGAGTCAAACTTTTCATGTCAAATGGTTTTACAACATAATATGTTGCTCCAAGTGAAATAGCTTTTTGTGTAATTTTTTCTTGACCTATTGAAGACATTACAATTATTGTTGGCATGCAAAGATCTTTTTCTCTGCATAAATCTTCTAATACAGCTAGTCCATCACGTTCAGACATTATAATATCTAATAATAAAACATCTGGAACAGTTTCTCTTATAAGATTTACACAATTTGTTCCATCATAAGCATGTGAAACAACTTCCATATCATCTTGAAGATTAATGTAATCTTTTAATAGCATGACAAATTCCTTATTATCGTCAACAATCATAACTTTTTTCTTTTGATTCATTTTAATAACCTCCACTACTTATCGTTTAGTACATTACAATTATACACACTTTAATACAAAAAATCAAGGCTTTCTGCATAAATATACAATCGAGTTTTGTCGAAAAAAGACATTTATTTTAAGTTTAAACATAAAATTCTATTTTATAACATTTAATTAAAAAAGTAAGAATTTTCATCTTACTATTATTTTCATATTCCTGGCATTCCTTCTCTATATTGTCCTCTTGTTTGCACTCCTCCTATTCCATCAATTCCTTCTCTTGTATTAGATATTATACTTGCAAGTGGTATAAATTTATCTACAGGAGTATACGCAATTGACTCTGCTACTATAAGTGGATCTAACATATCAATAAGTACTCTTCTAGGAGCTGATGCAAAATTTGCTCCAGCAGAAATAATTGCTTCATAATAACTTTGACATGCACCTGCAAATATAACTAAATTATCTAAATTATGTTCATATCTTCTTGCTTCTAATACTCCTTGTATAAAATACTTTGAATTTTTATAATTATTTATATTATATATATCATTTTTTTTCCTAAAAAAAGAATCATGTCCTGTTAATATTAATATATTAGGTCTTATTTTTTGTAATAAAGAATATACATGTCTATATTGTTCTTCTTCTGATATATTATATACATACGCTATAAGTCCCATTTTTTTATAACTTTCTCTACACTTATCTGTATATTCAGAATCACCATCTATATGTAAAATAACTCCTGGTTTTTTAAATATTTTTTCTTTGGTATAAATATTTGGATTTTCTATTAAATTTTCTCTTATGTTAAATTTTTTATTAATATTATTATAACATCTATTTATTCTTACTCTTCTTGAATCATCTATTTGTTTCATTCTATCTTGAACTTCTACCTTACTTATATGTACTAAATCTGATATAGGCGAATCTGCAACTATTCTTACTGTAAGTCCTGCTAAATCCACATTATCTTTATTAATATTTATTATTTTAAATAATATATCCATTTTATATGATTTCCTAGCAACTATATCTCCTATTTTAAATATATCCATAAAAAATCACCTCCTAGAATATTTTATGTTTAAATATCCTAACAAGTGATTATATTCTATATTGTTTTACATATTTCAAGCTGAGTAGGTGATAATTTATTTTGTTTTGTATTTACAAATTCAGTCATATTATATATAACCTTAGTAGCTTTCGACATATCTGTTGTAACACTACTTGTTTTTTCTTTTGTTTTTATCTGTTTTGCTATTTTATTTATTGAATCTATATCTAATTTATCATAAGCTTTATACCAATCTTTACATAGATCTTTAAATTTATTTTCTTTGTTTATTATCTTATCTATATCAATATCCATTTGATTTGTAAATCTCCTGCTATTTATATATGATTTTGTATCATCAACAAATCTAGTTACAACTTCTCCTAACACATTTCCTTTTAAATATTTATTTGTAAATATTTCAATACCTGCATTTAAACTTTCTCTAAGTCCACCTTTTAAAGCTATATTTTTTAGTTTATTTAAATCTTTTATTATTGATATTGGCGCTCCAATTATTTCTAAGCCTTCACGTATGCTACTTGTTACAGCAGTTTGAACTATTTTATTAAAATCTTTCGATTTAAATGATTTTTTCACATCAATTAATATATCTTTTAAATTATCTTGTATTGGCATTGCTTTTAAAATATAATCTGTACTTTTATCTATTATATTTTCTACTATTTTATCAAAAGCTTGTTTTTCTTTATATACCTCTATATCTAAATCTTTATTTTTTACTATTTCTAATTCCATTTTTTATTCCTCCATTTTATTTAATTTTGTATATATATACATTATAACTATATATGATAATATATTTAAATTTAATATTAACTTACCAATAACGGTGCAAGTTAATATATCAAAATATTCTTTACTTTGCAAAATAAATCCAAATAGTATATATATATTAAGTAATATCAAAAGTATTAATACTAATTTTGATGAAAATATTTCTTGTTTTTCTTTTTCGTTTTGAATATTTATCTTCATTTGTATTTTAGAAAATTTATCTAATAGTTTTGTAAAATTACCACCATTTATATAACAAAATTGTAGTAATGTTAAAAATTCATTAATCCTTTTTATATTTATATCATTTTTTAAACCTTCAAAAGCATCATATATTCTTATGCCTTTTTGAACTGATATATTAAATTTATTTATATAACTTTTTAATGGTTCTTGAACATCTGCTCTACTAAAAGCTTCAACTATATCGTTATTTACATCTGTATAATTTTTTAAACTTAATATATAATTTGGAAATATTTTTATTATTTTTTGTTTATTCATATATGATATATATTTAAGTAAGTTATATGGTAAAAATATTGATATACTAGCTAAAATTAAAGAGCTTGAAAATATTTTTAAATAGTTATACGAAACAACAAATATACAGATAAATAAAATTATAGAAAAGATTATTACTGAAAAAGTTGTTACTATATTTATATTTTTTATTTTAATATCTAATTTTGAATCATTTATAACAAAGATTAATTTAGTAAATATATTAGATGATTTTTCTTTTAATACACTTTTATATTTTTTTAAATTATATATATGATCAAAAAATAGTTGTAAAACAAAATATATAATAAATATTATAACAAAAAAATTAAACACTTTCATTATTTTTCTCCTTGTATTTATAGGTAGTGTAAAAGTTTTGTACTTTTATAGTAAACTAAAATTCCACACTACC
>JAVVTJ010000053.1:0-6649 GCA_036653755.1 Clostridia bacterium | reverse complement strand
CTTTTGGTAGCTCTTTTTTACTTTCATTTTTTCATAATCTATTTTACACTACCTAAATTATATATTTATATTATATAGCATATACTTTTATTTGTCAAATAAAAAACACTAAATTAAATTTGTTTAGTGTTTTTTAAGCTTTATACTTTTCTATATTCAAATATTGGTTCTTCTTTTTTTTCAACAACTGATTTAGTTATTATGCAACTTTTTATAGTCTTATCTGATGGTATCTTAAACATAGCATCAACCATAACATCTTCTATTATTGATCTAAGTCCTCTTGCTCCAATTTTTCTTTCAATTGCTTTATCTACTATAAGTTCTAATGCATCATTATCAAATTTTAAATCAACATTATCCATTTTAAGTAATTTTTTATACTGTTTAAGTAAAGCATTTTTAGGTTTAGATAATATATTAATCAAAGATTCTTTATCTAATTGATTTACGTAGGTTATAACTGGAATACGACCTATTAATTCTGGTATTAAGCCAAATTTTATTATATCATGTGATTGTACCTCAGAATATACTTTGGTTAAATCTATATTTTTCTTTTCTTCTAATTTAGCACCAAATCCCATAGATTTAGTACCAATTCTATCTATTACAATTTTATCTAATCCTTCAAATGCACCGGCACAAATAAATAAAATGTTACTTGTATCAATCTTTAATAATTCTTGTTGAGGATGCTTTCTTCCACCTTGTGGAGGAACATTAGCAACTGTTCCTTCTATTATTTTAAGTAATGCTTGTTGTACTCCTTCACCACTTACATCACGTGTTATTGATACATTTTCAGACTTTCTAGATATTTTATCTAATTCATCTATATAGATTATTCCTTTTTCAGCTTTTGATATATCATAATCAGCAGCCTGAATTAATCTAAGTAATATATTTTCAACATCTTCTCCTACATAGCCTGCTTCTGTTAATGTTGTAGCATCTGCTATTGCAAATGGTACATGTAATACTTTAGCTAATGTTTGAGCAAGTAATGTTTTTCCACAACCAGTAGGTCCTAAAAGTAACACATTACTTTTTTGTATTTCTACATCATCAATTTTAGATAAATTCTGTATTCTTTTATAATGATTATATACAGCAACAGATAATACACGTTTAGCATTTTCTTGACCTATTACATACTCATCTAATACTTGCTTTATATTCTCTGGTGGTGGCAATTTAGAAGTTTTAACAGATGCTACTGCTTTATCGTTATCTTCTAAATATTCAGTATCCTCATTTTCTAAAATAATCTTATGACAAAGTTCAACACATTCATCACATATTAAAAGTCCATCAGGTCCTGCAATTAATCTTTTAGCTTCTTGTTTTAATTTACCACAAAAAGAACAAAAAATCATATCATCATCATAATAACCATCATCTTTTCTTTTTTTTGCCATTATTTATTTCTCCTTAGTTATATCATTAATATTATTCATAACTTCATCAATTAAACCATATTCCTTAGCTTCATTACTAGTTAAAAAATTATCTCTATCAGTATCTTTTTGTATTTGTTCTAATGGTTTACCAGTTCTTTCACTTAAAATTTGATTTAATCTTTCTTTTGTTTTAAGTAAATATTCAGTATGAATTTTAATATCACTTGCTTGACCTTGTGCTCCACCTAATGGTTGATGTATCATTATAGTTGAATTAGGAAGTGCATATCTTTTACCTTTTGCTCCAGCAGTAAGTAAAAATGCACCCATACTAGCAGCCATACCTACACATATTGTAGCTACATCAGATTTAATATAATTCATTGTATCAAATATTCCCATACCAGCTGTAACACTTCCACCAGGACTATTTATATATAAAAATATATCTTTTCCTGGATCTTCTGCATCTAAAAATAACAATTGAGCTATTATTAAAGATGCAGTAACATCATTTACTTCATCACTTAAAAATATTATTCTTTCTTTTAAAAGCCTTGAATAAATATCATATGATCTTTCACCTTTGCTTGTTTGTTCTATTACCATTGGCACTAAACTATTCATCATAATAACTACCCCCTAATTATAATTATTTTTCTATTGAACTATTTACTATTAAATCAATTAATTTTTCTTGTTTTAATTCTTGTGTTAAATATTGTCTTATATTAGCGTTATTCTTAAAATTAGTATCATCTTCTTTACCATATTGTTTAACTAATTCTGTAATTTTAGTATCTATTTCAGAATCAGTTACTTCAATTGTTTCTAATTTAGCAACTGCTTCAATAGCTAATCTAAATTTAACATCTTTTTTAGCTTGCTCTTTAAAGTTTGCTTTCATTACATTTTTATCAACACCTAAATATTGACAATATATATCAATTGACATACCTTGCATTGATAATTCTTGTTCAGTTTGTTTTTCAATATTTTCTGCTTGTTCTTCTATCATTGAATCTGGAATTTCAACTTCGGTATTTTTTAATAATTCATCAAATACTGCTGTTTCTTTTGCAGCTTTATTTTCTGCTTCTATTTTTTTTGTTAATTTTTCTTTCACAGAATTTTTGTAATCAGCTAAATTATCAAAATCTGATATATCTTTTACAAATTCATTATCTAATTCTGGTAATTCTTTTTTAGAAATACTATTTAATGTAACTTTAAATACAACTGGTTTTCCAGCTAACTGTGCAACATGATATTCTTTAGGAAAACTTACTTCTATATCTTTTGTTTCACCTATTTTCATTCCTATCATTTTTTCTTCAAATCCAGGTATAAATTGATTACTTCCTATTGTTAAATCAAACTTTTCACCTTTACCACCTTCAAAAGCTACTCCATTATCAAATCCTTCAAAATCAATATTTGAAATATCACCATTTTCTAATGCTCTGTTATCTATTGTAATACTTCTAGCATTTTTTTCTCTAGCAACTTCAATATCTTTTTCAATATCTTCATCAGTAACTTTTTTATCAAATTTAGCTACTTCTAAACCTTTATATTTTTTAACAATAGCATCAGGTTTTACATATACAGTTACTGTATATATTGTATCTTTATCTCTTCCTATTTGCTTTACATCAAGTTCTGGTTTAGAAACAACTTCTAATTTATTATTTTCTACTGCTTCTTTAAAATCCTTATCTACTGTATCTTCTATTACAGAATAATTTAAAGATTCTTCTCCATACATTTTTTCTATAACATTTCTTGGTGCTTTGCCAGGTCTAAATCCAGGTATTTTAAATTCTTTTGAGTTTTTAGCAAATACTTTATCTAATTTTTCACAAAACTCTTCCTTTGTTAATGTAAATTCAATTTGTACTTTTGAATTTTCTTTTTTTTCTACTTTTACATTCATTTCTTTTCCTCCATTTATTTAAAATTTTATACTTACTAATTATACCATAAATAATTAGTTTTTCAATATTTTACACTAAATTAACACAATTTAGCAAGAAGAAATTAATTTTTATAGATATATATTAGCACTCACAAAAAAAGAAATAACTTCAAACAAAATTTAAAGTTATATATATACGAAAAAATAGTAAATACTTATGTACTTACTATTTATATTTATTATTGTCCCATCTGCACTCCTAAAAATATAGAAGCAGATTGCACTAATTTAATTTCTACATCAGTTATTTTTTTACCATATTCACTTGAAAATAAAATAACTGTTCCTATAGCATCTCCATCACATATAATAGGTGATATTATTTCAGCTGTATATTTAGGCAACGATTTTTCAATTTGTATAATATTTTTTGATAACATATTTTTATTAAACCAAATATTTCTATCTTCCATAATATTAATAACTTCATTACTTAATTCTTTATCTAAATAATCTTTATTTGAATTACCAGATGCAGCAATTATGTTTTCCATATCACTTATACAACATGTAAAACCTGTTGTTTTAAATAAAGCTTCTGCATATTGTTCACATATACTAAGTAAATCTCCTAAAGGTTTATATTTTTTTAATATAATTTCGCCATTTCTTTCTACATATATTTCTAATGGATCTCCAATTCTTATTCTTAATGCTTTTCTAATTTCTTTTGGAATAACAATCCTACCTAAATCATCAATTTTTCTTACAATTCCAGTGGCTTTCATAAAATACCTCCAATTACTATATATATTATTACCATTTATTATGTTATTATCCAAAATATTTTAAATAAAATATATACTAATATATAAATAATAAGAAAATTAATTTATCTAGGTAATGGTTTCATTGTTGGAAAGAATAATATATCTCTAATTGATGCTGAATCAGTAAGTAACATTATTAATCTATCAAGTCCTATTCCAAGTCCTCCTGTAGGAGGCATACCATATTCAAGAGCTGTTAAAAATTCATCATCTTGCATATTTGCTTCTTCATTACCTGCTTCTCTTTCTATCATTTGAGCATCAAATCTGTCTTTTTGATCAATAGGATCATTAAGCTCAGAATATGCATTTCCATATTCTCTTCCACCTATAAAAACTTCAAATCTTTCAACTAATTCAGGTTTATCTTTTCTTCTTTTTGTAAGTGGTGAAACTTCTACAGGATAATCAATTATAAATGTAGGTTGAATTAATGTTTCTTCTACATATTCTTCAAATGCTAAATTTATAATATCTCCTCTTTTGGCATCTTCTTTTATATCAAGTTTTAATTTTTTACCTGCTTCATATGCTTCTTTATCTGTATGTATTGTGTCAAAATCAACATTTGTAACATTTTTTATAGATTCAATCATAGTAAGTTTTTTCCAATTACCTGACAAATCTATTTCTTGTCCTTGATAATTTATTTTTTCAGTTCCTAAAACTTCTCTTGATATATACTTAACCATATCTTCTGTTATATTCATCATATCATTATAATCATCATAAGCAGAATATAATTCCATATTAGTAAATTCAGGATTATGTTTTATATCAATACCTTCATTTCTGAAATTTTTACCTATTTCATATACTTTATCAAATCCACCTATTATTAATCTTTTTAAATATAACTCAGGAGCAATTCTTAAATATAAATCTAAATCTAAAGCATTATGATATGTTTCAAATGGTTTAGCAGCAGCTCCTCCTGCTATTACATTAAGCATTGGAGTTTCCACTTCTAAATATCCTTTTGATTCTAAATACTGTCTCATTGATTTAATTATTTTACTTCTTTTAATAAAAGTTTCTTTTACATCTGAATTTACAATTAAATCAACCGATCTTTGTCTATATCTTAAATCAACATCTTTTAATCCATGCCATTTTTCAGGTAAGGGTCTTAAAGATTTAGATACTAATGTACAAGAATCTAATTTTATAGATACTTCACCCATATGCGTTTTAAATACAATTCCAGAAATATATATAATATCACCTATATCATATTTTTTAAAATCTTCATATGATTCTAAACCTATCATATCAGCTCTTATATATAACTGAATTCTACCTTTGCTATCTTGAATATCGCAAAATGATGCTTTTCCCATAGCTCTTTTAGACATAATCCTACCAGCCATTTTTACTTTTACTTCACTACCATCAGTAAAATTTTCTTTTACATCTTCGGTAAAATCAGTTATTTCACATTTAGTAATATAAAACGGATCTTTATTATTACTTTGTAGTTCTTTTAATTTTTCTATTCTGACCTCCATAAGCTTGTTATAATCTTCAATTGTAATATCTTGCTCATCTATATTATTCTCCATAATAATCTACATCCTTTCATTATTTATAACAAATAAATTATATTCTAACTATTGATACAATTTTATATTTTACAAGTCCACCAGGTGTTTCAACAAAAACATCTTGACCTTTTTTTTGACCAATTAATGCTTTTCCTACTGGAGATTCATTAGAAATTTTACCTTTTTCTAAATTTACTTCAGCAGCACCAACTATACTATATTCTATCTCTTCTTCAAATTCATAATCAAATACTTTTACTTTTGTGCCAACTCCTACCATTCTTGTAGATACATCATCATCATCTACTACTTTAGCTAAACGTAATGTATTTTCTGTTTCTATAATTTTTGCTTCTAATAAAGCTTGTTCATTTTTTGCTTCATCATATTCAGAATTTTCAGAAATATCCCCAAAATCTCTAGCTATTTTAATTCTTTCAGCTACTTCCATTTTTTTAGGACCTTTTAAATACGCAAGTTCATCTTCTAATTTTTTATATCCATCTTCTGTTAAAACAATTTGTCTTTCTTCCATTTTATTTTCCTCCTTAAATTTTAACTTTTACATTATACACTATATGTCAAGTAAATTTATTATACCCTTTCCTATTTTAGTTTTGCTATACCTATCTGTATTTATTAATTCATTTTCATATTTTTTATAAATTAAATATTCTTTACTATATATATCATTATCTGAATTTATTAAATTAATATATTTACTTTTTTTATTTAATAAATAATTAGATAAATCAACATTATTAAATACTAAATATATATCATATCTTTTTAAATCAAAATCTTTAATAAAAGCTATACTAGTTCCATATTCTTTATTTATATTATTTATTAATTTTATAAAATCTTTATTTATAAAATTAGATTCTATATATAATATATCTAAATGTTTAAATATTTCAATATAACTAATTAATAAAGTTTTTGAAATTTCTT
>JAVVTJ010000052.1:0-6702 GCA_036653755.1 Clostridia bacterium | reverse complement strand
GGTGTCCCACCTAATATGTAAGCTCCTTTTTTACTTATTTAATAAATTCCAATCATTTTGTCCACCATCACAAAGACAACAGTTTTCACAATCTAATTTTCCTCCATCGCATAACCAACATGCTAATGGTTCTACTGTTTCACTTATATTATTTAATTGTTTTATCATAACTTCTCCCCCCTTTTCTTTAGTATAATAAATATATATCACCTAATACGTAATGAATTCAAGCGTATAGCATAAGTGGTAAATATATAGTATAAGTGGTTAAATAAAATATGATTTACTTTATTTAGGAGGAAAAATGTTTAAGGTACTAATAGTTGAAGATGATGAAAAAATTAGAAATGAATTGTTTAATATTTTAAAAAACAATAATTTCAATCCTGTAAAAATTGAAACTTTTGATAAGGTATTTGAAAGCTTTAATAATATAAGACCTGATCTAGTTATTTTAGATATAAACTTAGATTGTGATGATGGTTTTAATATTTGTATGAAAATAAGAGAAGTTTCTAATGTACCTATAATATTTGTAACAAGTCGAGATAATAATATGGATGAACTTATGAGTATTACCATTGGTGGAGATGATTTTATAACTAAGCCATATAATACTCATATTCTTTTAGCTAGAATAAATTCTATTTTAAAAAGAACTTATAAAACTACACAAAAAGAGGACATCTTAGAAATTAATGGAGTTAAATTAAATATGTTGTCTAGTAAAGTAGAATATAATAATCTTGAAATTGAGCTTACTAAAAATGAACTTAAAATATTATATTACATAATGACTAACAATGAAAAAATAGTTTCTAGAGTTGATATATTAGATTATCTTTGGGATAGTTCATTATTTGTAAATGATAACACTTTAACTGTTAATATAACTAGGATAAGAGCCAAGCTAGAAGAATTAGGTATAACTGATTTTATAAAAACAAAAAGGGGTTATGGTTATTATGTATAGTTTTAAATATTTCTTAATAGATAAATCATTTAATATATTTGCTAAGGTACTATGTTTAATAATTATTTTAATTTTTGTATTTAGTACAACTAATAATATAGATACGATTCTTACCATAACCTCAATCTATTTCTCTATTATGTCTCTAATTATGCTTTATGAATATAGGGCTAAATGTAAATACTTTAAAGAAATGATTACTATTCTAAATGAGTTAGATAAAAAATACTTATTAAGTGAGGTTTTAGAATCTACTAATTCTAATGAATATAATCTATTCAGATATATTTTAAAAGAGTGTAATAAATCTATGCTTGATAATATAAATATACTGAATAATAACCAAATAGAATATAAAGATTATGTAGAATCATGGGTACACGAAATAAAAACACCTGTGTCTTGTATAAAGCTAATTAATGAAAATAATAAAACAATTGTATCTAGAAGTGTTTTAGAAGAAATAGAAAAAATAGATCAATTAATAGATCAAACTTTATTCTATGCTAGAAGTGAACATGTTCAAAGAGATTACTTGATAAAAGAAATAAATTTAAATAATTTAATAAATGAAACTATAATTAATAATAAAAGAATGTTTTTATTAAATAATATAGAACTAGATATAGATAATTTAGAATATGAGGTTTTTAGTGATAGTAAATGGCTAGCATTTATTATTTCTCAATTACTCATTAATAGTGTTAAATATTCAAAAAAAGAACATAGGCATATAAAAATATATGCTAGTGAAAATAAAACTGATTTAAACCTTGTTATAGAAGATAACGGCATCGGGATACCTATTTGTGATATAAAAAGAGTTTTTGAAAAAGGATTTACTGGGTCTTTAGGAAGAAAATATAATGACTCAACAGGTATGGGACTCTATATCTGTAAAAAACTTTGTAGTAAATTGAATATTGGTATTTCAATAGAATCTAATTTAAATGAATATACTAAAGTGTCTCTAACATTTCCAAAGGGCAGTTTTTATAAGATTTGATTTAATGTTACAATAATGAAAGGTTATTGTAACATTAAATCAAATCAAATTAACCTCTCTTAAAGTATAATTAAGCTAGAGGTGATTAATATGAAAAATATATTAAATTTAAAAAATATTGAAAAATATTATGGAAATAAGAATAATTTATTTAAAGCTATAGATAATGTTAGCTTTAATATAAATGAAGGTGAATTTGTAGGAATAATGGGTCCTTCTGGTAGTGGTAAAACTACTCTTTTAAATCTAGTAGCTACGATAGATACTGTCAGTTCTGGTAATATCTACATTGATGAAAATGATATAACTACTATTAAACCTAAAGATATTGCTAAATTTAGAAGAGAAAAATTAGGTTTTATATTTCAAGAATTTAATTTACTCGATACTCTAACTATAGGTGAGAATATTGCTATGTCCTTGACTATTAATAAATATCCTAAAAACAAAATAGATGAGAAAGTATATGAAATTTCAAAACAACTTAATATTAGTGATTTATTGACTAAATATCCATATCAAGTATCTGGTGGTCAAAAACAGAGAACTGCTTGTGCAAGAGCTCTTGTAACTAATCCTACACTGATACTTGCTGATGAACCAACAGGTGCTCTTGATTCTAAATCTGCTCAAATGCTTATTCAGGTGATTTCTAACCTAAATAAAGATTTAAGTGCTACCATAATGATGGTAACTCACGACTCTTTTACTGCTAGTTACTGTGATAGAATATTATTTTTAAAAGATGGTGCTATATTCACAGAATTAGTCAAAGGTAATTTAACACGCAAACAGTTTTTTAATCAAATATTGGATATAGTTGCTTCATTAGGAGGGGATGTAGTAAATGTTCGTTAAATTAAGTTTAAACAATATTAAACATTCAATGAAAGACTATCTTATATACTTTACTACATTAACTATTTGTGTAAGTTTATTTTTCGGATTTGTTTCAATATCTAGTCCTAATAATACAGCTATACTTAATCAAAAATATGACTTTGAATTATTAATGAATGTTATTAAGTATGCAACTTATTTTATTAGTTCTATGTTAACAATACTTATTTTATATGTAAATAACTATATGATTCGAAGAAAAAAACGAGAATTTGCAACATATATAATATTGGGAATTGATCAAAGAAGAGTTTCATTTATGTTTTTTATAGAAACATTTTGTATAGGTATTGCGTCAATACTATGTGGTTTAATAGTTGGAGCTCTCTTATCTCAAGTTCTTTTATCAATAATTCTTTTATCAGTAAATCAAAATTTTAATTTTTCTTTTATTATTTACTCTGATACCATAGTAAAAACTGTAGTATTCTTTATATGTATGTTTGGATTAATAGGTATTATTAATATGAGACATCTTTCAAAAATAAAGCTAATTGATATGTTTAATGGAGATAAAAAAACAGAAATAGATTTTGGTTCTAAGAAATTTAAATATATAATTTGCTTTATAATTTCTATCCTTGGATACATATATTTTGTGATTGGTATTAATAATCTATTGAATATATACACTAGTTCTACAGCTACAATACCTCAACTATTAAACACAGGCTTACAGGCTATAGTATCTCTTATTGTTGCTACATACTCACTATTTTACTCTTTAAGTTATTTACTTGTTATATTTAAGAAAAAAAATACAAATTTAAAATATACAAATACAAATTTATTTTTAATAGGATCTTTATTATCTAAGTTAAAAACAGCGCCTACTCTTATGGCAAGTATTTCAATTACACTTGTTTTTGCAATAATATGCATTGTTTTAGGACCTGTATTGTCTGAAATAAAAAAAGGAGAAGCTCAATATAAAGCTCCATATGATATTAAAATAGAAACAAGTGATTTTACTGATGTTACAAGCCCAGATAACTTAATTAACGATGTTGATTATTCAGATATATTAGATTATATGAATAAAGAAAATATAACGCTTAAAGACTCTATAGTAGTTAGAAAATACTTCTTAAAAGAAAGTGATCTTCTAAATAGAGATAATAATACTCTTCCTAGTTTAGCTATAAGTCTTAGTGATTATAATAAAATGAGGTCTATGTTGGGATATAGTACAGTTAGTTTGGATAATAAAAATTATCTTCTTCAGTTTGATAAATCACTGTCTCAAGAAGATATAAATAAATTTATAGAGGAAAATAAAAATTTATCAGTAGAGAATAATATTTTATCTTTTAGCGGTAATTATTATACGGATACTTTAGGTAACCAATATAATCATTATGCTCCTAGTTTAATTGTACTTCCTGACAATATATGTACAAACCTTTTAGTAGCAGGAACTGATTTTTATGCTACAACAACAAATGAACTTGAACATAATCAAGCTAAAAAACTAGAAAATTCTATAAAGGAATGGTTTAAAATTGAATATAAAGATATTTATACTCAATATGAAAATATCGGCAACCCTAGTTCATTTACCGAGAAACGTATAGAAGTAAGGTCTAAAATATTAGTAGAAGGAGATTCTTTATCTAGTATTTTAGTATTTAGAATGCTTAGTATGTACTTTGGTATAATACTATTTATGATATCTCTTGTTATACTTGCAATTCAACAACTATCAGAATCTATCGATGGAAAAAATAGATATATAATACTATATAAAATAGGTGTTGATAAAAATGATATTTATAAACTGATATTTAGACAAATAGCTATTTATTTTACACTTCCTATGATTTTAGCCTTAATAGGTTCTGTAGGCTTCTTTAGTGTATATGGTATTGAAGCTAAGAACTACATTCAAGCTTATATAAGTAGTAACGGTTTTATTATGAGTGTTTCTACCTCACTATCTATAATTGTATTTATTTATGGTAGCTATTTTATTGCTACCTATTACACATTCAAAAGAAATATTCAATAAAAAATAAAAAACTAATTAGAATTAAGCATATACACTTATCCTAATTAGTTTTTTTATGAATACTACTTAATATCTTGCTTTAATTTAGCTGGAACTTTAGGTTGATGATTAAACCATAAAGGGATAGAGTCCATAGCCGTCAACCTAAGATATTTCAAAGCATATATCTAGTTTGATGGCTTATTTAATTTAAGCTTTTAAAAAAAATGAAATATTATTTTAGAATAAATCATCTTGATTATACTTTTAAGTACACTAAAAAGAACTTAAGCTTTTCGTGCCTAAATCTAAGGTTATTTGATATTGAATTTATATTAAATTGCAATTTTCTCTATTTCATAGGGCTTTATTTTAAGGATTTCTAGGATATCAAAAACTATTTTTTTATTCTTTTTCCTTGATTTTATGCAAAGTCTCTTAAAATTAAGTATTATTCTTTTTAAAATCCGTATAATACATAGTTCACCTTTAAAAATTTCATGAGCAAGCTTAGGTAAATACTGAGCGAGAGCTCCAAATGATTTTATCTCACTAATTTCTTTATTATCTTCTTCCATAATAACATTTTTAGCTGTAAAAACTATTGATGAAGAGAGTAATAGTGCAATTAATCTACCATATAGAAAACATTTAAATCTTTCCATTTTAACTTTTTTAATATTGCTAATTTTAAATATAGATTTCCAAACTTTAAACATTATTTCTATTTGCCATCTTAAAGTATATAAATCATGAACCTGTGTAGAATTAAGGGTTTCATCACTTACATTGGTTATGTAAGCATTAATACTATTGAAGTCTATCCTATTTTGTTTTAGTGTTCCGCGTTTCTTTCTAATGTTTTCTTGATGAGTAATTTCCCTCTTAATCTTGTTTTCTTCAGTTAATTTTGTTACAATTAACCTACTTTTGAGTTCCTTTTTGGAACCTATGTAGATATCTTTGAGTTCGATTGTTTCGCCTTCTGCCAAAGGCTTTGCTAACTCTAAGGTATCTATTTTTATGTACTCACTAGATTTTTTTATAGTCCCAACTTTATACCTTTCAGGATTTGGATTTTTAATATACAGAGAAGTATTACTCTTTACCTTTGAAATAAAAGATGCACCACTTCTTGCAATTTGCCTTAAGTATTCTACTTTAAAGTAGCCTAAGTCGGCTAATTTCAAATCTTTACGCTCTTTGTCTTTTTTCATCGTTTTCAAGTACTCAGCATCATTTGTTGTTCCTGAATATATATCTACTCTCATAAATGATCCAGTTAAAAGTTCATATTGTAATTGAATTTTTATTGAAGATGGAGAGCCTGAACCACCTGCACCTGGAAACTCCTTTTTAAATTCTTTGGGTAGGGCAAAACCTGTTGAATCATTTATTATTACTCTGTTGAAGTATAAATTCAGAGTACTTTCTAAGTCTTTAAGCGTAGTGTTTTGGCTATGCATCATTTGATTAAAGATTTCCTGCATAAATTTTACGCAGTATATATTGAAACGCTTATCTAGAGCCTGTTTAGATATTTGAGTATCAAATAATAAATCATATTTAGATATTAATTGAGTCAATGGAGCACTGCATATATCTTCTCCATGAAAAACATTGAAAACTAGAAAATCTCTAGCTGTTATATTACTTTTTCTTTGTACAAATTTTGTTTCTTTAGCTATTTTATTTATTTCATCAACGTTAAAGACATCTTTCATATTTTTAATTAAATGTTTAATTCTTTTATGCATAAATTTAAGTCCTACTTTCTATTATGATTAAAAATTATATCATAACTGAAAATAGGACTTTTTAGGTTGACGGCTATGG
>JAVVTJ010000051.1:0-7199 GCA_036653755.1 Clostridia bacterium | reverse complement strand
ATAAAAAATAAATAAATAATGTTAAAATTTATCTTAACATTATTATACAAGGAGGTAATTTAAGTGATGTTAATTAAATTATCTTTTAAAAATATTAAAAAAAGTTTTAAAGATTATGCAATATATTTTATAACTTTAATTTTTGGGATAGCTATATTTTATATATTTAATTCAATTGATTCACAAACTGCACTTTCAACTTTGTCTGCATCTAAATATGAAATTGTGCAATCATTAGTACAAGTACTAGAATATGTTTCTTTATTTGTATCTATAATACTTGGCTTTTTAATAATATATGCAAATAATTTTTTATTAAAAAGAAGAAAAAAAGAATTAGGATTATATATGACTCTTGGAATGAATAAATTCCAAATAGCAGGTATGTTACTTGTAGAAACTATAATAATTGGTATAATATCACTTGTTATTGGACTTTTAATTGGTGTATTTGTATCACAATTTTTATCTATTTTAGTAATAAATATATTTGAAGCTAATATAGCTAAATTTGAATTTGTATTTTCTATATCTGCATTTATTAAAACATGTATATATTTTGCAATAATATATGTACTTGTAATGTTATTTAATATATTTAGTATATCTAAAAGTAAATTAATTAAACTACTAAGTGCAAGTAAAACAAATGAAAAAGTTAGAGTTAAAAATAAATGGGTTGCTTGCTTTATGTTTATAATATCAATTTTACTTATTGGCATTGCATATTATTTATTAAAACATGATGCACTTATGAAAGTAGATTATAGATTACTTACTATGTTAGTTAGTGGGGGGGTAGGAACATTTTTATTATTTGCTTCAATTGCTGCATTTTTAATGGAAATAGTAAAATTAAATAAAAAGTTATATTATAAAAATCTTAATATGTTTGTATTAAGACAAATAAGTAATAAAGTAAATACTGCAACTGTATCTATGACAATAATATCACTTATGTTACTTCTTACAATTATAATATTATCAGCTTCTATGTCTATGTCTCAAAGTACAAATCAAGATATAATGAAAAATAATTTATCTGATTTTACGATTAAAAAAACTAATTTGAAAAAAACAAATAGAATACAAAGAAAAGCAATTGAAGGTACATTAATTGAAGATTTTTCTTTAAATAATATTGATATAAAAAAATATGCATCTAAATATGTTGAATATAACAAATATACATTTAATGATGAAAAATTAAATACTAAAAATATATTTGATAAAAAGCAAATGGATAAATTAATAGAAAAATATAGCACTGATATGGTGAATTTTGATGGACAACCTACATTTATAAAAGAATCTGAGTATAATAAACTTATGGATTTATATAATAAAGAAGATTTAAAAGTTAATTTAAAAAAAGATGAATATGTTATATTATCTGATTTTGAAATATTTAATGATTTGATTGTTACAACATTAAAAAATAAAACACAGATTAATATAGATGGAAATAAATTAACTCCAAAATATATATCTCCAATAAAAGTTGCTACTGAAAATACAAATACGAATTCTGTAATGTGTGAGATAGTTATAAAAGATGAACTTATTAATGAAAATATGTTAGTAGAAAGTGTTATTTGTGGTAATTTTTTTGAAAAGGATAATGAAATTATAGTTAAACAATTTGACAAATATTTGCAAGATAATTATTATACTAATTTAAAAGAAAATGAGTATTTTTATATTAATACAGCATTTGATATGAAAAATGCAGCAGTAGGAATATCTGCTATAATGACATTTTTAGGACTTTACTTAGGTATAATATTTGCAATAACTTCTGCAGCGGTACTTGCTCTTATACAACTTTCTGAATCTTCTGATAATAAAGAAAGATTTGCAGTATTAGAAAAAATAGGTGCAGATGAAAAAATGATTAACAAAGCATTGTTTAAACAAATAGGTATATTTTTTATGTTTCCTCTTGTAATTGCGCTAATACATAGTGTAGTAGGATTATCAGAAGTAAATAAACTAATATCTATGTTTGGAAGTATTGATTTAACTTCAAATATATTAATTACTACATTATTTATTGTAGCAGTTTATGGTGGATATTTTATAGTTACATATTTATGTAGTAAAAATATAATTCATGAAAAAAGATAATTATTTTTAAAAAATAGTAATGAACAAACATTTGAGATATAATGTTTGCTTATTCTTTAATTTAAATATTTCGATATACAAGTTAAATAATGAGTGTAATAGTGTCTGTTTTATTTAAATAATATATAAACAACGTTTGTAGACTAGTTTTATATAATGCTGAAATTTTAGTCTAAGTCAGAATAGTCAGACAAATAATACTTATTTAAAATAAATATTATTAGAATATTTACAAATTTGAATAATTATGATATAATATAAAAAAATGTCTTTAAGGCGATTTAATGTAGTTTATTATTTAATTATTTTAAATTTGTTATAATTAAAAGTAAAGTGAACTAATAATTATAGAATAAGTGTAAAAGAATGTGAAAAATTAGAGAAGATATTACTATATAAAAATAGTATAGAAATATTATATGAGGATGGTTAAAATATATGATAAAAATATTTTTTCACTTAAGAGGAATTGGTTTAGCGGGGACAGAGGTAGCAGTATATAATCTTATTTCCTGTTTGAGTAAACTAAATAAGTATGATATTACAGTAGGTTATGAAAGCTCAAACAACAGTAAAATTATGATTGATAAGTTTAAAAAATATGCAAAAGTAGAAAAAATGCGAGGAAAATATGAAACTGATGTTTTAGTATATTGTTTCTATTCAATAAAAAACGGAGAAAACGATATAATAAATAATATAATAAGAAAGAAAACTATATTTTGGCAACATTTTTTTGGTAAAAATTGTATCTTAAATAATCCTAATTTTAGAAAGTCTGTAAATAGAATAGTTTGCGTAAGTGAATTTGCAAAACAGCATTTTATAGATTTAGAAAAATTAGATAATAGTATTAAAAATAAAATTGATGTAATATACAATGTAATAAATGTTAATGAGATTTTGCAAAAATCTAATGAAACTATTGATTTGGATTTTTTTTCTTCATTAAATCTTGTAACCGTTTCAAGGATTAATTATGCTAAAGGTTTTAAAAGGATGATTAAATTAGCAGAATTACTAGAAAAGAAAAAAATAGATTATAAGTGGTATATAATTGGTGAAGAATATGATAACTGTATTGAAAGAAATACTATTATTGAAAGTTTTAAAAAGTTTGGAGAAAGAATTCAATTTTTAGGAGAACTTGAAAATCCATATAATATAATGGCAAAATGTGATTACACGGTGTTATTAAGTGATATTGAAACTTGGGGTTTTGTAATTACTGAATCTAAAATATTAGATATACCATGTATAGTAACTAATTTTAAATCAGTATATGAACAAATAGAAGATGGTAAAACCGGTATAATAGTTGATAAAGAAAGTACAGACAAATATTCTATTAAGTTAGATAAAATTATGGAGCAAAAGTTAAAATTAAAAGAAAATCTAAAAAAATTTAAATATAATAATGAGAGTATTATACAGTATTGGGATAATTTATTATCTAAGTAATATTAAATAATTAATAAAAAAAATAAAAGTAATTTGACTATTTAGGATAATCTCTTATTCAAAAAAATAATAAATTATATAATTAGAAAAATAATCAATGTAGGCATTGATTATAAACTGTTAAATTTATTTAAATTTGTATTATAAAAATCTTAATATATTTGTACTAAGACAAGTTTCTATATCTATGTTGTAAAGTACAAATTAAGGCATAAAAAAATTGATTTTACAATTAAGTTGCTTTATAATATGTTACATAATAAAGGAATTGAAGGTAGATTAATATTGATAAAAAAATGCTGGTATATCATCTAATTTTTTTTGAATTAGAAACTTTTTTAAAAAAGTTTTATAAATAGTTCTATTCCAGCATTAAGTTTAAATTATACTCCATACAGTTCATAAAAGCCATCTGTTGCTATAAATATATAATCAATATCTTCTTTTGAAAAGAAATATTGATTTGAAGGTAAATCATGAACATCTTTAGAATTTCTGTTTCTTTGATTGAAATATTATTATCCGAAGAAAAATTTTAAATTAATTCAAGTGCACTTTGATCTAAACACATTAAGGTTTCATCTGTAATTTTTTTTATAGAGCCATCTTTTAATAATATTCAAATAGTTATATCACCAAATCGTGTTATATTAACGGTATAATCTAGTGATTCAATTGAGCTATTCCTAAACTAGGCAAATCAATTACTAATAAGTGTGTAGTAATTTTTTATAATAGTAAAAAATTAAAGTGAGATAATTTAGTCTTGTAAGAGTAGAAAAAGTAAATTAAAAACTATAATAGAGGATTTAGAACCATATATAGAAGATATTATTTGTCAAAAAATTATTTGTAATTACACCAATGATGTTAGAATAGATAATTTGCTAGATAAGTATTTGAAAAATAAAAAAGTTGAGATGTATTAAACATCATACAATAGGGAAAGATATTTAATACATTCCTTGTTTTTCAAAGGGAAAAATGATAAAATATATTAAAATTAAATTCATATAGTTAGTTATTATATTATTTAGTATTACCTAGTTATGGAGAACTAATTTATGACCAAATACAGAAAAATATGTAATGTCAATTTTAAAAAATATTAAAAAGTAATTATAGAAATTTACATGGATTTTATGGTTTTAGATAATCATAATATAATATAAGGAGATAAAATATGTTTAAATTACACTCGAAATACAAACCAACAGGTGATCAACCAGTAGCAATAAAAACACTTGTAGGTGGAATAAATAAAGGAGACAAATTTCAAACTTTACTCGGTGTTACAGGAAGTGGTAAAACTTTTACAATAGCTAATGTTATAGAACAAGTACAAAAACCTACTATTGTAATGGCACATAATAAAACACTAGCAGGTCAGTTATATAGTGAATTTAAAGAGATGTTTCCAGATAATGCAGTGGAATATTTTATCTCATATTATGATTATTATCAGCCAGAAGCATATATAGCTTCAACTGACACATATATAGAAAAAGATAGTAGTATAAATGATGAAATAGATAAACTCCGTCATAGTGCAACTGCCGCTTTATTTGAACGTAAGGATGTTATAATTATAGCTAGTGTATCAGCAATATATTCATTAGGCTCACCAGAAGATTATTCTTCAATGGTTTTATCTATAAGACCTGGTATGAAAAAAACAAGAGATGAACTACTTATGAGATTAGTAGAAATGCAATATGAAAGAAATGATATTGATTTTAGTAGAGGTAAGTTTAGAGTAAAAGGAGATATTGTAGATGTTTTTCCAGCTGGTAGTAGTACTGAGGTTTTAAGAATAGAATTTTTTGGAGATGAAATAGAAAAAATAAACATTTTAGACAGTATAACATTTAAAGTTAAATCTTCATCAAAACATGAATTTATATATCCAAAATCTCATTATGTTATTCAAAAAGAAAAGATAGATGGTGCAATAGAAAAAATACAAGAAGAATTAGAAGAAAGATTAAAAGAGTTAAGAGATAATGATAAAATAGTTGAAGCATATAGATTAGAACAAAGAACTAATTTTGATATAGAAATGTTAAAAGAAACTGGTTTTTGTCAAGGTATAGAAAACTATTCGTTATATATGAGTGGAAGACAAAGAGGAAGTATTCCATATACATTGTTTGATTATTTAGGAGATGATTTTTTAGTTGTAATAGATGAATCACATGCAACAGTTCCTCAAATTAGAGCTATGTATAATGGTGATAGAGCACGTAAAGAATCATTAGTTGATAATGGTTTTAGACTTCCTTCTGCTTTTGATAATAGACCACTTAGATTTGAAGAATGGGAAAAAAAGATAGATCAAACTATATTTGTAAGTGCAACTCCTGGTGATTATGAAAAAGAACATTCTGAAATTATAGCTCAGCAAATAATACGTCCTACTGGGTTATTAGATCCTAAAATTATTGTTAAACCTAAGGATAATCAAATTGAGGATTTATTACAAAATATAAAAGAAACGGTTGAAAAAAAAGAAAGAGTTTTAGTTACTACACTTACTAAAAAACAAGCAGAAGAATTAGCTAGCTTTTTATCTGGTAAAGGTGTAAGAGTAAATTATATGCATTCAGACATAAAAGCATTAGATAGATTAGAAATTATACGAAATTTAAGACTTGGTAAATTTGATGTTTTAGTTGGTATAAATTTATTAAGAGAAGGTTTGGATATACCAGAAGTTTCATTAGTTGCTATATTAGATAGTGATAAAGAAGGATTTTTAAGGAGTGAACGTTCTTTAATTCAAACAATAGGAAGAGCTGCAAGAAATTCAGAAGGTAAAGTAATAATGTACGCTGATGAATTAACTGATTCTATGGAAAAAGCTATAAAAGAAACAAATAGAAGAAGAGGTATACAAACTAAATATAATACAGAGCATAATATTATTCCTACATCAATTGTAAAAGATGTATTTGATAGTATAAAAGCTACATTTAGTGAAGAAGAGCAAGAAAAAGTTGATATAAATAAAATTGAAAATACAGAGGAAGCTATAGAAAGATTAACAAAAGAAATGATGGAATATGCTAGAAAATATGAATTTGAAAAAGCTGCAACACTTAGAGATTTTATAGAAGAATTAAAAAACATGAATTAATAACTTGATATAAATAATGGTATATGATACAATTCAAAATATAAGAGGTGTAATTTATGAGCAGATATGAAAAATATAAAGATATATTTTTTCCAACAACTAATGCTTTAAATGAGGTTAATCAATCAATGATTTTTATGATAATGATGGTAATTATTGGTATAAGTATAATATATTTGTACATTTCATTTAAACATTTAGTGCTAATATTTAAAAATAGAGAAAATTGTTTACGCCAAAATTGTTACATAATATTTAAAATATTAACAATTGGAATATTAATATATATAAATTATGAAATTGTAATGCTATTTTTAGAAATGTCGTAAAATGTAGTATTATATTGTCTGATTTTGTCGAATTAAGTCAAAAAAAGATTATTTCTTGAATTATGTAAATATATGTAATAAAATATAATAGTATGGTAGTGTAAAATAGATTATGAAAAAATGAAAGTAAAAAAGAGCTACCAAAA
>JAVVTJ010000050.1:0-7453 GCA_036653755.1 Clostridia bacterium | reverse complement strand
GTACAGTATATTTTTAGCAGTTAAATTATAACTTGGTGAAAGATCACAAATTATATAATCATACTTTTCTAACACATCTATATTTTTCATATACCATCTAGCAAGTACTTTTTCTCTGGCTGGTTGTAGACTTATTTTTTCGTCTAGCATAGCTAATCCTATATCTGCTGGTATTATATCTATGTTTGGATAATTTAAATTTGGAGACTTTACAATTACATCTTTAGCACTTATTCCATCTACTATATCTATAGTTGTCTTGTCTTCATGATTTACTTTATATACATACTGTGTAAGGTTTTCTTGTAAGTCTAAATCCCATAATAATATGTTTTTATTTTTATCTTTTGCTAACTCATATGCTGTGATTATTGACATAGAAGTCTTGTAAATACCGCCTTTTATATTAAAGAAAGTTATTAACTTCGTTTTCATATTGTTATCTCCTAGTTTTTATATTGTTATTTTTATATTTTATCATAGTTTTATTTGTTTTAAAATATAAAAAAAACTATAAAATAACTAAGTTATTTTATAGTTTAACTACTAGCTGCAATTAACACCTTATACAACCCATCTTCGGCTAATAAATCTATATCTCATATTGACTTCATAGCCGTCAACCTACTTAAGTTTAATGGATTAAGGAGAATAATTTCGGGAAAACGCAAGTTGGCTTATATTCTTATAATATCATAGCATTTCATGAAGTTAGTATTAATACTCCATATATAGAAAAACTTGTATATTTTATATTATTTGCCAACCTACGTTTTTCATGGAATTTGGCACTAAATTTTATTGAAGTTATTGATTTTAATACGTTTTCTTGAAACTTGATATCTATAACGAAGTACACCTACATACTATATATACTCCTTTAATATCCTGTTCTCATACTTTTTTTCATCCAGATTTATAATTTCGTCACAAATATCTAGAATAGCCGGTCTATGTGTTATTATAATTACTGTTTTTCCTTTTAGGACTTCCTTTAATTTGTTACATATTTTTATTTCATTTTCAATATCAACTGCTGAAGTAGGCTCATCTAATATATAAATACTTTTATTATCTTGTAAAAGTAACCTTAATAAAGAGATCTTTTGAATTTCTCCACCTGATACAAAATTACTATTTTCACCTACTTTAGAAATTTTATCAAGTACTATACCAATTGATTCTGCCTCTTTACTAAGATTATTACTATTATAGAAATCAAATATATTAGATATATCTCCACTCATTAATGTTGGATTTTGAATTAGGTATCCAACTTGAGATTTTAAAAATTTATTATCATATTTATGAATGTTTATACCATCAATAGTTATAGTACCTGTATTGGGTTTACATGCTTTTGAAATTAAACGTATTAAAGTACTCTTTCCAGAACCATTTTCTCCGATTATTCCAGTTATTTTACCTTGTTTAAAATTTATATTTAAATTATCAAATACTTTTGATTTAGAGTCTGGATATGAAAAAGATATATTTTCTAAACAGATTTTTCCATCTATTTTATTAGGTAAAATTACACTTCCTGAAGATATCACTTGCTCATGCTCTAAAAGATTTAGAACCTTTTGGATTACTGGCTGGCAGCTTTTTATTGATACATATAGACTTCCAAGTGAAATAATCGGATCATATATTCTTTGAATATATAAAACTATACTAAACAAAATACCAACTGACATGCTGCCATTTATTATATTAATGGCTCCAATAAGTAATGAAACACTCAATGCTAAAGTTGAAAACAACTGAGCATATATTCTTCCATTTAAACCTTTCTTAGCTTGTAGAATATACTGTTCATAATTTTTTCTATTTAACTGGTTATATTTGTTTATTATATTATCGTCATACATTAATTGTATTGCCTGAATATTCATCAAAAATTCATTAGTAAATGAATTCATTTCACCAATATCATCTCTCAACTGTTTAGTCTGATGTTTTAATTGCTCACCATTATTCTTTTGAAATATAGCAAAAACTATTGCTAGTGCAAATATAGCTATGCAAATAATCCAGTTCATTTTTAATAGAATAATTGTTAGACCTACTAGTGTAAATATGTTTAAAAACCCCTTAGCTAAAGATACACTTAATAAGTTCTCTATTACATTTATGTCACTCGTTAAAGATGTAAATACATCTCCAATTTTATTTTCGTTCCAAAATATATAATTTGAATTATATATTTTTAAAAAAACTTCTTCCTTTAGTACTTTGCTTATGTTTTTCCCTAATTTAATGTATAGTATACTTTGGATATAGCTTACAACTATCATAAGTATTCCTATTAAAAATATTATAATAATGTATTTAAACAATACCTCAATATTTTTTGATGAAATTCCTTGATCAATAACTAAGCTAAAGCAATAAGGAAAAATTAATGATAAAGCTGTATTTAAAATTAAAAATACAAAACAAACTAATTGTTTATTAATATAATTGAATTTTATGTGTTTGAAAAGTTTTAAAATATTTTTCATATCAAATTTATACAATGACTCTACATTATATTTCCCCCTCTATTTTTATTTTTAAAATTCATCTTTTATTATATTTTTATACATACAAATACTTGATATATAATAAATAGCAAATATAACTAATATAACGCTAAATCCAAATAATACACTTAAAATAAATTTATCAAACCCCATATATGCATAAATATACCCTTCCCATTGAGAGTAAAAAGTAGATACAAAGTGACTAGAACATAACACTCCAAAAACATATGGTATCATAAATAATATAAATACTTGCTTATTAATTAATTTATTTATATTCGACCTATCTACACCTATTTTGTGAAGTATCCCGTATTTTTCTTTATTTATTTTCGCATCTGATAATTGTTGAAGTGTCAAGATAGTAAGAGCTATTATAAAGAATATAATCCCCACACCTATGAAGAATGCATACATACCTGCTGATATAGCTATATATTGATTTTCTTCAAGTGTATGTAGTTCTATATCTTCTTCATTTAAAATATCTAAATTAGTGGTTATTGAACTCATAACGTCTGTACTTTTTTCTAGTGGTACAGATTGTTTTGTATTAACATAATAACCATAATAATCAAGTTTTAAAAATTCTAAGACTTCATCTGGAACAACTACTGTGTTATAACTTAACCACTCTCCAATAGCATCATTGTAAACAGACTTTGACTTATTACTGGGTAGATTAAGGGTTACTTTATTACCGATATTAATGTTTTCATTTTCTACATATAGATTTTTTATAAACTCGTCTTTATTTGTTTTATTACTTATATGATAAATAAACTCATCCTCTTCTAAAGAAATAGGATTTAAGTTATTCATAGTTCTCGCCTTATTATAATCTGTTATTCCACATATTAAAGAATCTATCTCACTTAGTGAATATTCTTTAATTAATGATATTTCATCAACTTCTATATCATTTTCTGAAAATGCATCTTTAAGTAAATCTGATTTATCATAACTTGTATCCTGATAACTAATAATCAAGTCATAAGGTAGTCTATATTCAAAAAAACCTTTAGCAAACTCTGTTACAATAGGTCCAAGTATTAAAGAATATGTAGCCACAACAAATATTGCTGTTATAGTAGCAATACTTCTTATATTGGATAAAATTCTAGCAAATAAATTATTAAAAAGTATTGTATTAAGTCTTTTTAATTTCAATTTAGGGTTATAGTCTATAAATATTTTAATAGAATAAGATAAAATATAATAACCCGTATATAAAGCTAGATAAGGTAAAAATGAAGGTAACACCGCATATATATCAGGTAACTCACCTATTATATTCATATAATATTGACTGTTAGATATCATTAATGGGAATGAAAAACAAAATACTGTAAAAATTAGATATAGAATATATTTAGATTTAGATATCCTCTTAATCTCTATTATCTTACGCTCATTTATAACTTGTAATAATGACATTTTATTTAATTTATTTGTATTAAAAATACCAATAATTATAAATACTATACTGAAGTATATAATTGTTTGTAAAAATACATCCATATATATGGTGAATTTATAAGAAGACTCTCCACTAACATAAGAAACTATAAAACTACTTAAAAATGAAGCAAAAACAGTTCCCAACATACATCCTATAAATACTGCACAAATTCCTATTAAATATGTTTCTATAAAAAATAATTTTGCAATTTTTTCTTGAGGCGTTCCTAATATCATATAAACAGAAAATTCTTTTGATCTTTGTTTTATCATAAAGTTATTTACATAATGTGTTAGCCCTAAAAATATAAGTGATATAACATACGTTAGGGCTACTGCTGTCTTTGAAAACCCTTCAACAGAATATATATAATTTCCACTAAGTATTGGATGATTATTACTACCTAGTGTTAAATAACTAAAAAACAAACTAGAGCAAAAACATAGTGTAACAAAGTAAATTAAATAATCAGAGAATGTTTTTTTCATATTTCTATTAATTAGTTTTGATAGTTTCATTTTTACCTCCCAAAACACCCAAAACTTTTAATATATCATCAAAAAATTCACTTCTAGATTTATCATTCTTTTTAATTTGTGTAAATATCTTACCATCTTTTAGTACTAATACTTTATTTGCATAGCTAGCAGAATACCCATCATGAGTAACCATTAATATAGTTGTTTTAAGTTTTTTATTCATATCTTCTAATGTTTCTAAAAACATTTGAGATGTTGCACTGTCAAGTGCTCCTGTTGGCTCATCGGCTAGTACAAGTTTCGGATTTGTTATTAATGCTCTTGCACAAGCACATCTTTGCTTTTGTCCTCCAGATGTTTCATAAGGATATTTATTTAAAATTTCCTCTATTCCTAATTGTTTAGCGGTATTATTTACTTTTTGCGTAATTATTTTAGAGTCTACATCATTAATAGAAAGAGCTAAAGCAATATTTTCCTCAACTGTTAAGTGATCTAGTAAGTGAAAATCTTGAAATATAAATCCTAAATTATTTCTTCTAAATTCAGCACAGTCCTTTTGCTTTAATTTTGTAATATCTATATCTTCAAGTAAAATACTTCCTTCAGTTGCTGTATCAATTGTTGCAATACAGTTTAGTAAAGTGGTTTTTCCTGAACCTGAAGCTCCCATTATAGCTACAAATTCACCTTTTTTAATATGAAAATTAACATTATCTAATGCATTTACATTTTTACTTTTTTTTGTTCCATATTGCTTTTTTAATTTATTTACTGATAATATTGTCATAATTTCACCTCCACAATATATTTTCTAGATATAATTAATACACTCAAATTTGAGTGTATTAATTAAATAGAATCTTCTTTTGTTCTTCATTTAAATTTATATAAACATTTATAAAATGACTTATGTGTGATTTAATATATTTACAGTGTTTTTCTGGTGTAGTTAAAAAATTGCCTCCATTTACTAAATTTTCATGAGAGCAACCTCCTACACATAGAGTTCTAGCCCAGCAGTTATTACATTGCTTACGGTTCTTAATATTTATTGTGTCTAAATACTCTTTATTTTCAAAAGTATTATCAAATACATCACCTATACTTTGTTCTTTTATACCTACAAAGCGATGACAAGGATATACCTTTCCATTTATATCTATTGCACACATTGTATTCCCTGAACCACATATAAGTTCTTTTTTATATTTTCCATCATGTATATCTTCTATCATAGAGTATGGCATTCTAAGCTTCTTGGCTCTTTTATAATCTCCACTTTGAATAAGATTTAAGAAATAAAGAGATAGCTGTTCATCTTTTTCTATTAAAGTTTCATACTCCTCTTCTGTTAATAAGTTTTGAGCAGGAGCCATCGGAATTCCAACAAACCCTAATTTCTCTAATTCTTCAAAGTTTTCTATTAAATCTAAATTAGTGCCTGTTATTGTAGCTCTAGCTGTAATAAATGAATTTTCTCTCAAAAACTTAGTATTTTCTTTCAGTTTTTCAAAAGAACCTTTACCATTTGAATAGATACGATTAATATCATGAACTTCTTTTTTTCCATCAACACTAATTTGAGTTGTAAATTTATTTTCTATTAAGAACTTGTTAATTTCATCGTTAAAAACAGTTCCGTTTGTAGTTATACTATATCTAAATTTTTTATCACTATTTTCCATTATATTCTTACAATATTGCACAACTTCTTTTATTAACTTAAAGTTTATTAAAGGTTCTCCTCCTAAAAAAGATATTAGTAAAGGCTCTTCTGTTATTGAATTTTCTACTAAAAAGTCAACTGATTTTTGAGCAACCTCAAAAGACATATGACCTTTATCAAAATACTCTCCTCCATCTCCATAACAGTACGTACATCTTAAGTTGCAATCTTGAGATATCATTAATGTTATACCTCTAACATCTCTTGGATATGATTTTATTTCTTTCTTTATTATTTCTTTATTATTTTGTAGCAATCCTTCTCTTTCTAAGGAAAGTACTAAATTTTCAAATTCTTCTTTATTCATTGCGTCAGATATATTATCATATGCTTTTTCATAATCATTACCTTCTTGCTGTATTGTTTTTAATACATTCTCATCAGCTTTAAATAAAGAGTTTGTATCTGTAATATAAAGGTAATTGTTATCTAAATTATCTCTAAAAATTTTATATTGTGTGTAATCTAATGTTTTCATGAAAATCTCCTTTTAATAGTATTTTTAATGAGGTAAGTTAATTCTTATTTCCTTACCTCATTAAAATATAATTATGTATTATTTAGACTGAATAAATTATTCAGCACTAGACTCAGATACGAAATCTAATGGTGCACTTGAATCATTACAAAATACGCAATTATTATCTCCTTTATTACACCAAACACATACACGTGAATCTTGATTTTCATCATGAGATACTTTATTTACTTTTTCTAACATAGAATTTTACCCCCTCTTTTGATTATGTAGCTGATTTATCAACTATCTATTACAATAGTAGCTTTAGAGTTTATATTTTTCAATAAAATAGTATAACCTGTCCATATATAGAATAACCTGTATTATTTAAATTAATTTTAGCTCTTATTTACCTTAGATGGGAGCATATCAATGGGTGTCCCCCCTATGATAGTATAACTTGATGTTTTAATATATTATTTATAGTGAAAATCTATTCTGTTTTATAAGTTGATAAACCTAAAAAGGTATTAATAAAATAAAAAAGTTATTCAAAATATGATTAATTATATTTTGAATAACTTTTTTATAATTTCTTTTACTTTGACTAAGTATTTTAATTTTTTTCTTAGGCTAACCTGCGTTTTTCTCCAAATTTTTGATCAAACTATATTTAAACTTAGTAATACCAATGAATGTATCAATTTAATAAGATAGATTATTTTTTTATACATTGAATAATCGAGTAGGAGCTAAATAATTATTTTATTTAGCGTCCTCTCACACCACCGT
>JAVVTJ010000049.1:0-7522 GCA_036653755.1 Clostridia bacterium | reverse complement strand
TTTTGGTAGCTCTTTTTTACTTTCATTTTTTCATAATCTATTTTACACTACCAATATAACAAAAACATTGTAGTAGTATTAGTATTCTACAATGTTTTACTATTTGGCTAGGGTAGTAGGATTCGAACCTACGCATATCGGAGTCAGAGACCGATGCCTTACCGCTTGGCTATACCCCAAAATATATAGTATAATTGTAACACATTATCTATTAAATTTCAAGTTTAATTAATTAAAATTTTGCTAGATTAGATAAGAAAAAAGTCATCATGCAAATATGCACAATGACTTTTTTTGAATTTAAAGAATCTTTTTTCCTTTAGGAGAAATGAGCTGAACTGAAATAGGATTATTATTAATGTCGTTTTTGATAAAAATAAAGTTTCCAGTGCTATATTTTTCAAGGATAAATTTGAATTGTTCATTTTCCCAATTTGCCTTAGAGATATCTGAAAAGCTGAAAAATTCAATTGCTTTTTTGCCCTCTTCTTGCAGATAAACAAAACCATTTTTTTGAAAATGAAAAATTCTGTTTATCCCATCTGAAGTAGTGATCCGTGCATCTTGTAAAAAAGTTACAAATTTATTGTCTTCTTTTTCCACTGGTTCATCATAATCATCACTAGAACTTTTTCTTTTGGATTTTGCCATAGTTGTAGCAACAGCTATACCAATTATAACCCCCAATACTGCTAAAAAAATAAAACTTGTAATAATCCACTGCTGATTTGTCATAATATTTTCCTCCATTTTTTTGTTGTAATGTAATAAAGATTTGATTTAAGATTTATATATACAAATTGCATATATAGTTAAGTTGCAAATAATTATCACACCCACTAAAATAATATATACATATATTATATCATATTATGTAAACTAAGTCAACATATATACGTAAATTAGTGATTATTATTCAATTTTTTATTTAATATCATTAGCTATTTGAATTATTTTATCTAGTCTATGTTTAAGTCCAGATTTACTTATTTTTATAATTTTTGATAAATATTCTAAAGTTTCCTCTTTATAAGTTTCTCTTAAAGAGGCAACTTCTTTTAATTTATCATTTAAATTTTTATATGTTCCATTTAATTTAATTTTATTAATAGCATCAAGTTGAGAAACTGCAGCTTTTATTGTTTTAGATAAATTCGCAGTTTCGCAATTTATATTTCTATTTATATTGTTTTTAACATCTTTTTCTACTCGTATTTCTTCAAATTCAAGCACAAATTTATCTACTGCTATTAAAGATAAAAATATAGATATTTGCTCTGCCTCTTTAATATATATAACATAAATAAAAGATTTACCTATTTTTCTTTTTAATAATTTAGGAGAAAAATCTAATACTGATAATAAATTTATTAAATATTCAGCTAATGCTTTATTTTTAAATAATATTTCTAAATGATAATCTACATTAGGATTAGTAATATAACCACTGTTTAAAAAGCTTCCCATAAGTATTGCACGTATACAACATTCATTTAGTTTAGAAATATCAAAATAGATATCATATTTATTATCAATATTTGATTTTACATTTTCTTCTGTAATATATTCGCCAAATGTTTCAGCTTTTTTGCAACATTCTTTATGAAGATTATCTATTTTAATTAATAATTCTGCTTTTATATCTGATGAAAACGACATACAATCACCCTATCTTTTAATGCTAAATCTTTTATACATTCTATATATTCATATTCAGCATACTGATCTATTATATTAATTATATCATCTTTTTGATTAAAACCTATTTCTAATATAATATATCCATTATCTTTTAATACACTACTTGCTTCTTTAAATATATTACAATATATATCTAACCCAGACTTTCCTCCATTTAAAGCAAGCATTGGTTCTTTTAATACATAATTACTTAAATTAATCAATTCATCTGATTTAATATATGGAGGATTTGATAAAATTAAATCATACTTTATTGTATTATCTATATTTTCAAATAAATTAGAATGTAAAATACTACATTTGTTTTCTATATCATTTTTTATAATATTTTTACTAGCAATTTCTAATGCTTTTTCTGATATATCTACAAGAATCATATAATCAATGTTACTATTTTTAGCTGTTGATATACCAATAGCTCCACTTCCTGTACACATATCTATACACTGTTTAAAGCTATTTTTATCAATATATTTTATCGCAGTTTCAACTAGTATTTCGCTATCTACTCTTGGTATAAGGACAGAGCTGTTTACTATATATGACTCATTATAAAAGTCTTGAACTTGTAAAATATATTGCAGAGGTTCTTTATTTATGTAATATCTATCTAATATATCTTTTATTTTAATTTGTATTGGTATATCTAAATATGTATCTTTTATATTAACATATAACAAATTTTTATCAGTTTCTAAAAGAAATGCTACAAGCCTTAATATATCATTTAAGTTTACTTCTATATCATTTAGATATTTTTCAATATAACTTTTTATATAATCATCTAATGAAATATGTTTTGTTGTTATTTCAAGAAGTGATACTATTGCAATTTTTAATTTATCTTCAGATGGCTTTTTAGTTGTTATATTTTGTACATATGTAAATGGTTTTAATATAAATTCTAGTTTTTTAGGTAATAATGAAAATATATTTAATATTTCATAGGCTATACCTAGTAATAATGGAAATGTTAAAATTTCTATTATTATCTTTAACAATATATTATTTGACGGTATAAAACATGTAAGCATTAAAGATATATACATTACATACATTATATAGTTTGAACCACATCTTCTATGAATTTTAGAATAAGTTGCTACTTTTTTAATATTAACATCTAATATACTTTTTATGTTTTTTACTTCATTAATATTATCTTCATAGTAATTTACAGCAGTATGCTCTGCTCCATGATATTCAAATAATTTACTTAAATACGGTATTCTTTTAAATGTTCCTATATAAAGTAAAAATATTACTGCCTTTAGTAATACTTGAATTATGCATCTATACTTTGCATAGGGTAAAAGTAATGATACAAGCATTGGAAGGGTTATCCATATTACTGAAAATAACACAGCTGATATTATAAAAGAAATTAGTATTTCAAATTTATTTATTTTAAGCATTTTTTCTTCATCTTTTTTTATAATATCATTTACAATATTTTCAGCAGATTCTACTATATATGGTATACCACATTTTATTGAAGTATATATCCCTACTATTCCTCTTAATATTGGCACTGCGGATATGATATTATATATTTTTGAATTTTTATTGTCATTTATTATTATATCAGTTACAATAGTGCCTTGTATATCACTTGTTACTACTTGTTTATTTTTATCTTTAAGTAATACTCCTCTAAAAGTTGCCATACCACCTATTTTAAGTGGTAAATCTTTATTGTTATTTTGTTTCAACTAAATTCTCCTTTTTATATATAATATATTTTATCATAATTACCTAAATTATACAATATGATTTTATAAAAAGCTAAAAAAAAGAATGCTAAATTGCACTCTTTATAACTTATATTATTTTTTGTTGTATTTTTCAATAAATTTTGCAGCTCTACCTTGATTAGATATTGATTGTTTTTGACCTGTAAAAAATGGATGACAATTGCTACATGTATCAACTTTCATTGATTCTTTTGTAGAACCTGTTTCTATTACGTTACCACAAGCACATTTGATTTCTGCTTTTACGTATTTTGGTTGTATTTCTGTTTTCATTAAATTCACCTTCCTATATTTAGTTTTTTTAAATTACTAATATATTTTAACATATTTTTTCATATAATGCAAGGATTATGTATAAATTTTACATAAAAAATATTTATAAAGTATATTCATTTGTAATAAAGAGGCAATTATTTGATTTCATTACCAATAAATATTGCTTTACTACATACATACATAAATAGTTGTTATTCTAAAAAAACTGTAGATTATAAATTTATATACATAACTTTTTTTTATTTAATATACTATACTTTAAAACAAATTTCAATATTAAATAGTAAAATACACGTTGTTTAATACTATTTTTGTATTGATACTTGAAAAATAGCTATATATAATATATAATAGATATTATATTTTAAGGAGTGATAGATTATGTTAGATATTAAATATATTAGAGAAAATAGTGATAAAGTAAAAAAAGCTGCAATAGATAAACTTGTAAAAGTTGATATTGATAGATTATTAGCATTAGATGAATCTATTGTAACAATTAATCAAAAATTGGATGTTATGAAAGAAGAAAGAAATATTTTATCTTCTAAGATACCTAATTTAGATGCAAATGAAAAACAAAAAGCTGTTGAATATGTTAGAAGTTTAAAAGAAAAAATAACTACATTAGAAAGTGAGATATTCCCTTTAAAAGAAGAATATACTACACTTATGTATTTAGTTCCTTCTGTTCCTTTTGATGAAGTTCCTATTGGTAAAACAGATGAAGATAATGTTGAAATAAAAAGAGTTGGAGTTGTACCTACTTTTAATTTTGAGCTTAAAGATCATGTTACTTTATCAGAAGAATTAGATTTAGTTGATATTCCAAGAGGAGTTAAAATTGCAGGTTCTAGATCATATTATTTAAAAAATGATGGTCTTATTTTAGAAATGGCATTATCAAGATATGTTATAGATAAATTAATTAGTAAAGGATTTACACCTATGGCTGTACCTCTTATGGTTAAAGAAGAAGCTATGTATGGTACGAGTTATTTTCCAGGTGGAAGAGAACAAACTTATACAATTACTGAAGACAATTTATATTTAGTTGGTACTTCTGAGGTATCACTTGTTTCATACCATAGTGGAGAAACTTTTGAATCTGAAAATGTACTTCCTAAAATGTATTGTGGTTTGTCTAATTGTTTTAGAAGAGAAGCTGGTACTTATGGAAAAGACACAAGAGGTTTGTATAGAGTTCATCAATTTACAAAAATTGAACAAGTAATACTTTGTGAAGCAGATTATGATATTCAATATAAATTACATGATTTTCTACTTAATAATGCAGAAGAAATACTTCAAGATTTAAAAATTCCATATAGAGTTGTTAAAGTATGTACTGGTGATATGGGTAATGGTCAAGTTAGAAAACATGATATTGAAGCTTGGATGCCTAGTAGAGGTAAATATAGCGAAACACATTCTTGTTCATCATTTAACGATTTTCAAGCAAGAAGAAGTAATATAAAATACAAAGATAAAGATGGAAATTTAAAATATTGTTATACTTTAAATAATACTGCAATAGCTTCTCCTAGAATTTTGATTCCTCTTTTAGAATTATATCAAAATGAAGATGGATCTATTACTATTCCTGATGTACTAGTTCCATATATGGGTAAAACAAAAATTGAAAGGAAACAGTAATTATGCTAAATAATGTAAATTTTGAAACATCAGTGTTTTCAGAAGATAAACTAATAATTACAGATAAGAAACAAATTGTTTTAGTTGGTAAATCAAATGTTGGTAAATCTTCTTTTATAAATACCATATGTAATCAAAAACGTTTAGCAAAAGTTGGTAATACACCTGGTAAAACCAAATGTTTGAATTATTATAATGTAGATGATAATTACTATATTGTAGATCTTCCTGGATATGGATATTCAACAATGTCAAAATCAGAAAAAGATAATACAAGTAAACTTATTGATAGCTATTTAAGTACTAATATGATAACACATATATTTTTTCTAGTTGATATTCGCCATGATGCTACAACTAATGATAAATTAATGTATGAATATTTACTTACATTTCATATACCTTTTACAATAATTGCAAATAAAGCTGATAAACTTGCTAAAACAAAAATAGATAAATATGTAATGAATATTACTAAAACATTATTTGCAAAGGAAGAAATTATTCCTTTTTCTACCGAGAATAAATTGAACTTAGATTTAGTAGAAAGTAAAATAAGAGAATTAGTAAATATAGATTAAAAAAATTCCTAGATATTAAATTATATCTAGGAATTTTTTAATTTGTATAATAGGTTAAACTTTCTTTTTAAATTAATTAGCTTGTAGCGTAGCGAAAAGCTTTATTTTGTATATGACTTTAAAATATTATACAGTCATATATTCTATTTATTAGTTTTAAAAATAACTGCTATAATACAGTTATTTTTAAAGTGCTATAAATCTATACAATCTTTATATACTTCGTTTTTATTTATATCCTTTAATTTGGCAACCTTTTTTATTGCCTCTTTTTTATCTATTCCTTCATTAATTAACTTTTTTACTAATTCTATATTTGTTTTATTTTCAATTTCATTTAATTTTTCTTGTTTTAATTCATCTTCATTTTTTCCTTCAACAATTAAAACTATTTCTCCTTTTAAAGGTTTCTCTTCTATTTTACTTATTAAATTACTTAAATTATCATATAAAAATTCCTCATAAATTTTAGTTAATTCTCTTGCTATACATACTTTTCTATCGCCTAAAAATATTTTTAAATCTTTTAATGTATAAAGTAATTTATGTGGTGCTTCATAAAATATAATTGTTCTAGTTTCATTTACAATTGATTCTAATTTTTCTTTTCTTTGTTTTTTATTTATTGATAAAAAACCTTCAAATATAAATCTAGTACTATCTACTCCACTTTTTACAATTGCTGTTGTAAGAGCTGTTACACCTGGAATTGTTTCTATTTTATAACTATTTTGAGTTAGATATTTTACTAAACTTTGACCTGGATCTGATATTATTGGCATACCTGCATCTGATACTAATGCTATATTTTTTCCTAAATCAAGTAAAGATACAACTTGATTTATTTTTTCATCTTCATTATGTCTATGATAACTAATCATTTGTTTTTTTATATTAAAATGATTAAGAAGTTTTACTGTTTGTCTTGTATCTTCTGCAAGTATTATATCAACATTTTCTAATGTTTCTATTGCTCTTAGTGTTATATCTTTTAAATTTCCTATTGGTGTACCTACTATGTACAATATTCCTTTATCTTCCAATTTTTTTCTCCAATCCGTATATTTTATATATTTCATCTAGTAAATTACCATTTTCATCATATTCAATAAGTGGCGGAAGCATTAATGTTTCATTTCCTCCATTTTTTGAATATTCAATTAGTACTATACTTGGCTTTATATCAACTTTTGGATATACATATCTTATTTTTTTAGCTTCTAAATTATATTTTCTTGCAATACTTAATAAATCTACTATTCGTTCTGGTTTATGTACTAAATATAGCTTTCCGCTTGCTTTCAAGTAAATTACTAGATACTTTAAATATATCTTCTAAACTACACATTTCTTCATGTCTTGCAATATATTTTATTTTATTTTCATTTATAACTCCACTACCCTTTGGTTTATATGGTGGATTTACAGTTATAACATTTACTGTATTTTTTTTTGTTATTTCTTCTATTTTGCTGCGTATACTAGATATATTTAATATATTTTCTTTTAAGCATATTATTTCATTTTCTAAGTTATTTAACTTTACATTTTTTT
>JAVVTJ010000048.1:0-7607 GCA_036653755.1 Clostridia bacterium | reverse complement strand
TGCAAATGTACCAAGCGGATATGAATTACAATATAAAATAGGAAGTGGAAATTGGGCAAAATATACAAATGTAGTTGTAGTAGATACAAATGTAACAATACATGGAAGAGTATATAATATAGCACTAGATGATGAAATAGGATCAAATTCATATAATGTAACAAAAATAGATAAAACATCTCCTACAAAAGTAATTGTAAATTTAAATGGATATGTAAGTGGTAATTGGACAAATGGAAATGTGACACAAACATTTAGCAGCAGTGATACACAAAGTGGAATAAATAAATATCAATACACAGTGGATAATGGTATAAATTGGTCAGATTGTCCAAATCCATGGGTAATAAACTGGGATGGACAGTGGACTTTCAATATACGAGCAATAGATAATGTAGGAAATATAAGTGAATCAAGTAATTCATATATAATAAGAAGAGATGCAGTAGCACCTTCTAAACCTACATTACCAGACTTAATAAATGGACATGATACAGGAATAAGCAATACAGATAATATAACAATGTGGTGGTGGGAAATAAAAATAGAAGGAAGAGTAGATCCAGGAACAATAGTACATTTAAGAAATTATTCAGTAAGCAATGATCCAATAGTAACATCAGCAGATTCGAATGGATATTGGAGCTTAATTATAAATTTAGCACAAAATGTGTGGAATTCAATATATGTATGGTCAGGAGATGAGTCAGGAAATTGGACACAAAGTGATGAATTAAGAGTATATTCAGATACAGTAGCTCCAACAGTACCAAATGTAGTATATAATTCAGGAGCAAATACATGTTGTTGGAAGAATAACTATAATTTATCATTAAATTCAACAGATAGTGCAACAGGAATATGGAAATATCAAACTAATCATTATTCAGATGGAAATGTAAATAGAGAAATAGGTAGTAACTTTATACCGGAAAATGGATATAATACATGTACAGATAGATATAGAGCAGTAGATGGAGCAGGAAATGTAAGTGGATGGACAGGAGTAAATCATATACATATGGATACAGAATTACCATGGATTAGTGATTTTGGATATACAGTTACATCAAACTCAATAACAATAACAGGAGTAACATCAGGAGATAATTCAGGTATAGTAAGTTATAGACATCATATACCAGGAGTATGGTGGAATGATCCAGGAATTTCATCACAAAATGCAACAATACCAAATTTAGCATCAAATACAACATATAATGTGGAAGTTAGAGTTACAGACCATGCTGGAAACGTTAGAGCAATTACTAAAAATATAACAACATTGGATGATGCAAATATAATAGCCAAAAGAGTAAAACCAGGTGATTATATAGCATATCCAACAATAAATGGATATTCAGGAGGATGGAGAGTACTTACAAATAAATCTGGAATAGTAGAAATAGTATCAGCAAAAAGTGTGCAGAATTTAACAATGATAGGAAAAGCAGATTATATAAATGCAGTAAATATATTAAATAATGTATGTAGTAGGTATGTAAATACAACATATGCAACAAGTGGAAGAAGTATAGGAACAACAAGTCAAAGTATAGGAAATATAGGAGATAGTGGTATAGTATGGAATGCAAATGCAAAGGATGTGCGATTAAATGATACATATTACCAAAATGATATATATGCATTAAGTGTAGCAGGAATACGCTTGGATGACTGGACATGGCTTGGCTCTCGTGAGGTGGAGCAGGGTTCTGTTATCTCTGCCTTCATCGTGCGTTATGTATACATCGACGATGGCGTCAACAATAACTACTTGTATCTACTGAATAATGGTGGTAATACCTACGAAAATAGCAGTACTTTCGGGGTGGGGGCTGTAGTTTCTCTAAAATCTGGAATCAAAGTAACAGCAGGAGAAGGTACGCAGGAAAGTCCATACCAAATAGGAATCTAAACTAGAGCGAAGAGCTGTGTTTGTCGACTATGATATAATATAGAAAAAACATAGTCGCTTTTCTATGACAGAAAGGGGAAATTTAGTAAAATAATTAAAACTAATAAAAAATTGAAGCAATTTTTATGAGGCTACTGAAAAAGTGGTATTTAAAAACTGATAAGTAATATTTTACTTGTCAGTTTTTACAATTTACGAATTTTTGTATTTTTTTTAGAAAATAGTTAAAAAACAGAGTATTTAACTCCTATACATTGTCTTTTTTAGTCTTTAATTTAATTATTCTTTTCATATTTACCAAAAATAGAGTAGTAGCCCCTTGGATTGTAATACCTACTTTCCTAGTGGCATTAGCTTTATCATAGTCATAATTTGATTTTAATTCAGTAGCCTCATTTTTATAGCTTCGATTTTTTATTTAAATTTCTTTATATTTTCTTAAAAAGTGCAGATACTAATAAAATGATATATTTTATAGGTTTGATAGCAGGATTTGTAAATGGATTTTTTGCAAGTGGTGCAGGACAATTAATTGTTTTTTATTTAATATTTATTTTAAAAATTGATTCACATGTAGGTAGAAGTATTAGTATAGCAGTTTTAAGTATTTCTTCAATATTTAGTATATGTGGATATTCAAAGTTTATAAATTTTGAATTAAGCAAAGTTATATCAGTTATAATTATTGCTGGTATAACTGGTTTTATTGGTAGTAAAATAATGAATAAAATTGATTCTAAAGTTCTTAATTTAGTGTCAGGATTAATTGTTACATGTCTTGCTGTTTATGGACTTTGTAGGTGATTTATGTTTATAATAATTAGTATAATATCTGGTATAATATCAGGAATGGGCATTGGTGGAGGAAGTATTTTTGTTATGCTTATGACTATTTTTAATATACTTGATCATAAAACATCAATGGCATATAATTTAATTATGTTTATAATTGTTGGAATAAGTGCTAGTATAAATAATATAAAAAATAAAAAGTTTGATAAAAAAATATTTTTTAAAATAATTATATTTTGTATAATTGGTAGCTTTATAGGTGTTTATTTTACAAAGCAAGTAAGTGAAGAGAGTTTAAAAGTATTTTTTTACGTATTTATACTAATAATTGGAATATATGAAATTATTTCAAGTTTAATTTCTTTTAAAAAGGGAAAAATATAGTCAAATGAAAGGAGTTTGATATATTATGGGATTTGTAAAAGGAATACTTGCAGGAACTATTGTAGGTGTTGCAGTTGGTGCAATGAATAGTGATAATGTAATGCATATGTTTAGAAAAGGAAAAAAAGACATTAAAAGATTAAGAAGAAAAATCGGTATGTAATTTAGTACTTAGACAACATTTTTAATGTTGTCTTTTTTGATATATTGTAATTTATATGTTTTTATACTTTTTTCATGTTTTCACTTGCTATTTATATAAAAATATAGTAAAATTATAATGTATAAATTTATTTAAAAGAATGAGGGTATTATTATGGTGTATAAAAAAATTACAACAGTAGCAATATTAGTAGCAATTATAGCAACAATGGTATCAAACTTTGTGTTTTCAAGTGGGTTTGCAAGTAATGATCAAATATATGATTCAGTACTTAGTATACTTGTATTTATGCAAAAGTATTCATGGCCTGTTGTAACACTTATATTTATTTATGCACTATATAAATTTTATGTAGCAGGCTCAGAGATAATAGCAGATAAATTTTCTGGACAAAGATTGATAGTGGGTATTGCAATTTTTATGGCTATTATACAATGCTTACCACTTGTATATGCATTTATAACTTTGGCACAATAGGGGGCAGTGATATATGAAGATTTTATTTGGTATAAATAACGATGATACTGTAAAAGGTATTGCTAGTTTTTATGAAGAAAGATTTAAAGAAAAAATAGAGTATAAAAATGTATATTATTTTAAACAGTTTATTCAAGAATTGCAAATAGGTAATTATGATAGAGCTGTTATTTTAGAAGAATTAGAAAAATTTCCTACAAATAATTATGCTCAAATAGATGAGTATTTATTTACTAATATAGATAATATTACAGATGTTTTTGATTCTAAAAATTTAATATATATAGCTTCTGATAGAAGAAGACTTCGGAGATGATTTTTTATCTAAATTATTTAATTTAGGTATTTATACAATTCTTACAGGACAAGATAGAACAAAGGGTAAAGTTTGTGATGCGATAAATTCTCCAAATAGCAAAAAAGAAACTAAAAAATATTATGAAGATAAATTAGGACAAAGTGTATATAAAAGTGTACAAGTTTCTGAAATTGAATTACAAAGAATAGTATCATATTATAAAAATTTAAATGGGATTGCAGATAAATATAATGAAATATTTGATAGGGTTGCAACGCAATATACAGATGAACAACTTAAGATAATTGTTAGATTTTTACCTACCGATGTAAAACAATATTTATCATTTAATAATGAAAAGTATAAACAAATAATTAATATGCCTGATGTTGTTGTGTCTCAAGCAGCTCAAAATGAAGCATCAATAAAACAACAAAATATAATTGATAATAGTAAAAATATAGATGTTTTAGAAATAAAAAAAGAACCTGAAATAATTGAGAGAATTGTTGTTAAACAAGTAAATCATGCAGCACCAGTTGTTACTGAGGTTGTTGAAAAAGAAGTATATCAATCAGTATATGAAGTGCCAACAGATTATAAAAAAGTAGTTTGTTTTATTGGTGCACCAAAATGTGGAACTACTTTTTGTATAAATGCTATTGCAACGCAACTTGCTAAAAGTAAAATTAAAACTGCAATTGTTGATATGACAAGAAAGAGAGATTCATATACTATATATACATATGATAATGAAGGTAAAAGATCAATAGCAGCAGAAAGTTTAAAATATGCTTCTAATGGCTTTAACGAACCTTTAATATATGATAAATTAAGTATATATACTGCAATGCCTGGTGAAGATAGAAAATCATATAATGCAAGTAGAATAATTGAAACTGTTATGCAAAATAATAATGTTGTATTAATAGATGCTGATTTTACTACTCCAACTGATTATTTTAGATTATGCCAAGAAGTATATGTAGTTCAAGATATGGATATATTAAATATTAATCAAATAACATTATTTTTAAGAGAACTTAAAAATAGAGGCTTGCCTATGAGTAAGATAAGAGTTATAATCAACAAACATGTTAAATGTGCTCTTACTGCTAAGGATATATTAGATGGTATTGCAACATATACTAGTTATGATTTAAAAATGTATGATGAATTATTTACTTCTGGTAATATACCATATTATATATTACCATTTAATCAAGAAAATTATACTAAATATATTGAAATGGTATATAAATATTCAAATTTATTTTCTTCTTTTACAGAAGATTTTAAAAATAATTTAAATAAATTAATCAATTCCATATATCCAATAGGTAATTCTTTTGATAAATATCAAGCATCTGTACATAAAAGAAATAAAAAATCTAATGTTGCTGGATTTTTTAAATCAAAAAAAGTTAATGAAAATTATTTTTCAACAGGCAGTGATTCTGGTTTTGAAAAAGAAATAAAATAAAAGGAGATAATTATGCAAATAATATTATTAATTTTAGTAATTATGTTAGTCATAATTTCTGGTGCTTTGGCAGTAATACTTGTACTTAAAGATAAACAACTTGGATATTATAGAATTGTATCTAAAAATTTATCTGCAATGAGAGTTATACAAAGTATGTTTGAAATAATGGGTGCTAACATCCCAGCTGAAAATAAAGTAAACGAATTAAATAAAGTAATATTAGATACATATGAACCAAAATATTCTTCTATTGTTACTTTTGATGGAACTCATCATGAAATAAAAGCTACAAATGTAGATAAAAACTATATTGAAAGTATAATTAAAATTTGTGATGATAATGATTTTAGAGCTAACGCTTTTAAAAACATTTCTAAATATTTAACTACATCTTCTGATAAAACTTTAAGATATAAATCTGCAATTGAAAGAAATATAAAGTCTTGTATGTTTTCACCTATTTATCATGGTAATACATATTTAGGCTTTTGGATTTTAGAAGATGAACTTGAAAATGCTTTTGATAGTATATCTAAATCTGAACTTTCAAAATTAAAGAATAATATGGGAGTATTTTTAGAAAATACTTTATTTCAAAATATAATAGAAACAGCTCAAAATACTGATATTCAAACAGGTTTCTACAACAATTTATTTCTATATTCAAAAGCAAGACAAAAATTATTAGAAAATGAAAATAATTCAATTATACTTTTATGTTTTAATAATTTAGCACAAATTAATAATGAATTTAGTAGAGATATTGGAAATCAAATCCTTATTAAAGCAGTAAATGTTATAAGAGAGTTAGTAAGTAGTGAAACAATGTGTGTTAGATATAGTGGAGCTAGAATACTACTTTTAATGCCTGGAACTACTTCTGAGACTGTACATAGCTCAATTGAAAGAATGCTCGGAAGAATTAAAAGTGACGCTATAGAAAATATAGATAATAAATATATTTCACTAAATACACAAGTTTTAATTCATACATTTAAAAAACAAAATAACATAGAAAAAGAAGTACAAAAGATGGTAGCATATATAGACCAAATGAAAGAAACAGATACTATTAAAATAATATAGAGGGGGTAATTTTTATGGATCAAAATACAACGGTTTTTGTACCACAAAAAGAAGAATCAAAAAGAGTAAAGGAAATAATGGATGAGGTTGTTTTAGCTTTAAAAGATAAAGGATATGAACCTATTAGTCAAATAATTGGTTATATATTATCAGGAGATCCTACATATATTACATCACATAAAGATGCAAGAGCTTTAATATGTAAAATTGAAAGAGATGATCTACTAGAAGAAATGATAAAAAAATATCTTGATGTGTAACATATGAAAAGAATATTAGGAATTGATTATGGAGATGTAAGAGTTGGACTTGCTATGAGTGATCCACTAGGGTATACAGCTCAAGGTATGGATACATTAGTAATAAACGGTAGTTATAAACTATTTATATCTTCTATTTCAAATATAATAAAAGAAAATGATGTATCAGATGTAGTTATAGGTTATCCTAGAAATATGGATGGTACATTATCTAAAAAAACTGATAAGATAGATAGTTTAATTCCTAAAATTGAAAAATTAGGAGTTACTGTACATAAAATAGATGAAAGATTAACAACTGTAAGCAGTTATAACACAATGAGAGAACTTGGAATATCACAAAAAAGTAAAAATAAATATGCTGATAAATTATCTGCTACATATATTTTAGAAGGATATTTAAATAAAAAATAATAAAAATTTAATAAAAATACAAAAAACTATTGCAAAAAAAAGTAAAATGAGATATACTAATTGTATGTTGTATATATGTAAAAAATTGGGTGTATAACAAATAGCATAAAAGCTATAATAAATCTTTGATTGATAATTACTTCTATTTTAAGTATGGTTAATTTCTACATCATAATCATATTGTAAAAAAAGTAGTAATATCATAATAAAGTACTATGGTTTGTAGGTAGTGTAGAACTTTAGTATAAAATTAAAATATACTACTAAATAAAGAGTAGTGTAAAATAGATTATGAAAAAATGAAAGTAAAAAAGAGCTACCAAAAGTAA
>JAVVTJ010000047.1:0-8570 GCA_036653755.1 Clostridia bacterium | reverse complement strand
TATATTAAAAAAATTGCTATATAATTAATTATCTATTTGTTTAGCAGGTTTAACTGGACTACTTTTTCCTTCAACTTTATATCTTATTATTATTTTAATAACAGCAAGAACTGGTACAACTATAATCATACCAACTATACCCATAAGTATACTACCTATAAGAAGTCCTGCAAATACAACAACTGGATGTAAATCTACTGATTTTGCGACTATATTTGGTTGCAAAATATTTGCATCTATTATTTGAATTACAATACACATTGCAAATGTAAGAAGAGCAAATATTGGTCCTCCAATTGTTAAAGCATATAATGCAATTATAACCTCAGAAATTAGTGCACCTATATATGGTATAAAATTAAGTACAGTTATAAGCAAACCAAATACAATTGCATAATCTATTTTTAGTACAAAACATAAAACTGTTGTTAAAATACCTACTATTATACTATCTATACTAACACCTTTTACATATGACATAACAGAAGTATCTATTTCATTTATTAAGTTATATCTTGCTTTATTTTTTCCATTATTAGAAAAATATGATATAACCTTCTTTTTAAAATCTTCCATATCTTTAACCATAAAAAATGATACTATAATAGTTGTAAACATACTTATTAAGACATTTACTGCACTTTGAAGCGTAGTTATAGAATAGTTTAAAATATCGCCCATATAATCTTTTATAACACTTAAATTTTTAATATTTGCTTCTATATTTACACTTTTATCTATTCCAAGTTGACTATGCATAAATTCATTTAATTTTGTTGTTATATTAGTATATATATTTGGAAAATCTGTTACAAGTTTTGTAAATTGTTCTATAAATACTGGTATAACAAAAGAAAATAATATTGCAATTAAACCATATATTATAACAAGTGAAACAATAGCTGATATACTTTTGTTAAGTCCTACTTTTCTTAATTTTTTAGCAAGTGGCATAGATACAAAACATATAACAGCACCTATATATATTGGTATTAATGCTGCATTAATTTCTAATAATTTATCTACTATTCCTAAGTTTTTACATACATAAAATAGTACTATAATAACTGCTACATACATAGTTTTATTTAAAAATTTAAAATCAAATTCTTTTTTCATAATTATTCTCCTTTAATTAGCTACTTAAATTATATCATACATGTTAGTAAAATTAAAGTATTTAATATAAAATAAACTAAAATTTACCATATTATATATTTAAACTAGACAAAACAACTTTTGAAGTATATAATTATATTATAACAAGAATGGAGAATTTTATGAAAATTTTACTTACAACACTTAATTCAAAATATACACATATAAATATAGCATTATATTACTTAAAAAATAAAATAAAAGATATAGCTGATACATATACTTTAAATTTAAATATAAATGAAGATTTATCTAATATATTAAATAAAATAATAGCATATAACGCTGATGCTATTTGTTTTGGTATATATATTTGGAATATTGAACAAACACTTAAAATAGCTGAAAATATAAAAAAAATTAAGCCTAATTGTATAATATCTTTCGGAGGACCAGAAGTATCATATAATTCAGAAGAAATGTTAAATAAATATAAATTTATTGATTGTATAATGTGTTTAGAAAGCGAAAATAATATTATTAAATTTGTAAATGATGTTAAAAATAATAGTTTAAAACCAATATATAATTATAAAATAAATGTAGATGATATACCTAGTATTTCTGATGATTTAGTAAATAATTATGATGAAAGAGCAATATATTTTGAAACAAGTAGGGGCTGCCCTTTTAGATGTAGTTATTGTTTATCTTGCATTGATAAAAATATTAAATATTTTGATATTGTTAATGTAAAAAATGATTTAAAAAAGTTATTAGATAAAAATGTTATTCAAATTAGATTTATTGATAGAACATTTAATTCAAATAAAAAAAGAGCAATTGAAATCTGGAATTTTTTAATTGAAAATAGAATTAATACTACATTTCATTTTGAAATATGTGCCTCTTTAATTGATGATGAAATATTAGAATTTTTAAAAACTGTTCCAAAAAATATATTTCGTTTAGAAATTGGTGTTCAATCAACAAATAGACAAACACTTGAATCTATAAATAGAAAATATAACTTTGAATATGAAAAAGAAGTCATACAAAAATTAGTTAAAATGAATAATTTACATATTCATACTGATTTAATAATAGGACTTCCTTATGAAGATATAAATATATTTAAAAAATCTTTTAATGATTTATATTTACTTCGTACAACCGAAATGCAACTTGGTTTTTTAAAATTTTTAAAAGGTACTGATATCTATACTAAACAAAAAGAATATGATTATACTTTTTTAAGTTATCCACCGTATGAAGTACTACAAAATAAATTTATGTCATATGAAGATATATCATATTTAAAAAAATTTGAAAATATATTTGAAACTATATTTAATAGTAAAATGTTTATAGAAAGTATAAAATATTTAGAAACATTATTTAATAATCCTTATGAATTATTTGAATGTATTACTAATTATTGTATATTAAGTAAACTAATTGAAAGAAAGATATCATATGATGATATGTATGAAAATTTACTTATTTTATTTAACCAAGATAATATTTTAAAAGAGTTATTAACTTATGACTATTGTAATAATTTTAAAGGTACACGTGATTGGATGTATAATAAATATAACTTAAAAGAAGAAAGTATGTTATATATTAATAAAAACAAAGAAAAAATATTTAAAAATATGAGTATAAATGATATTCAAAAAAGTTATAGATTTATAGTATTAGATTATGATATATTAAATAAAACTAATAATAAAACTGTATATACGTTTAAAAAAACTAGGAGTTAAAATAAACTCCTAGTTTTAAATTATTTTCTGAGACTAATATCCCAGTTTTTTACATCTTTGTCATCAGATACAATTAAAAGTCCAAAACTATCCACATCTTGAAGAAATTTTGTATAAAATTCTATGATTTTATCACAAATGTTAACTTTGCTATAATTTCCTAAAATTTTAACATTCTGAGATCGGTTTTTTTCCTCATATGCAATTGTAATTGTAAATTTTTTACTACTGCTTAACTTAGGAATAATAGTCCATCTAACTATTTGACCTATCTCTTCTCTCCGATCGCATTTTTCCAATTTAAAATTATTATTCTCTACCATACATGTTTCCACCTTTCCATTAATAAATGAATTAATATAAAATATAACTATGTTAGTATTATATCATACTTTATATTAATTGTCAATATTATGTAAACTTTTAATAAATTTACATAAAAAAGAAAGTGCATTATGCACTTTCTTTTTTAAAAATCATGGATAAATACAAACGTTAACCGTAAGCACTTCGCCACTACTTAATTTAACAGAAACTAAACATTCTCCTTTTGCAGATAATTTAGCAGTTTTAATTGTAAATTGCCAGCCATTTGTACTACTAGTTGCGGATTTTTCAAGTGTACAGTTATTATTTGCAAGTATTATAGAGGAAATAGATTTATCTGTATCAACAATGAATTTAATTATTTCATTATTGAAAGCATTATAATAACTAGATTCTGCATAACCACTAGCATACATGAAACTTTTTCTATCATCTGTAGGATAGTCAGGAACGTTTGAATCACCATTAGAATTTACTGTAACAACACAATATGATTTGTATCCATTGTGAGTTATAGCTGTAATAACCGTTGAACCTTTTCCCATTGCTATAATTGTACCCTTTTCATCTATCTTTGCAATGTTTTTGTCATCACTATACCATATTACATTTTTGTTTGTGGCATTACTAGGATAAACATTAGCCGTTAAAGTATAGCTCTGTCCTTTATCAAGTGTTAATTTATCATAAATTGATATGCTTGTTGCAGGAACATCTGAATCACCATTAGAATTTACTGTAACAACACAATATGATTTGTATCCATTGTAAGTTACAGCTGTAATCACTGTTGAACCTTTTCCCATTGCTGTAATTCTACCATTTTCATCTACATTTACAATGTTTTTGTCATCACTAAACCATGTTACATTTTTATTAGTCGCGTTGTTAGGATAAATATTAGCAGTTAAAATACAACTTTGTCCTTTATCAAGTGCTAATTTATTATAAATTGATATACCTGTTACCGGAACGTTGTTTGACTCATTACTTGTGACATGAATTGGTATTAAAGCTGCATAATTGTCTGAAAGTCCTATTACTTTTACTTTGATATATGCATCTCCATTTGAAACACCTTTTACAGTTACAGTATTACTATATTGATCGATTGATTCAATATTTACAATACTTGTATCATAAGATAAAATTTCAAGATTTTTGCTAGTAGATGGTCTTACATATAACTGAATTGTTGTTTTCTGTCCTTTTGTAATACTATACGAGATGTACTGTGCTGTAACTTTGTTATTATCGTTTGAAGAAGTATTGCTAGGAGACATGGTTACTTTAAATGTATCATTCATTGCTTTGCTAACGTCTTCTTCAGTAATTCCGTATGATCCAACTTCTTTTTCCAATATTTGCAACATTTGTTCAATAGAAACGGTTTTATTTGGATAAAACTTGTTACCTTTGATTGCATCCATAAGGCCTATTTGGTAAACATATGAAATATATGAACTTGCCCAATGATTTTTCTTTACATCGCTAAAACGTTTTTCTGAATTTACTCCATACATTTCTAAGACTTCTTCATTTATTTTAGTTAAAATCTTAGACACTACTGCTCGTGTAGCAACATTTGAAAGATTCATATTACCTTTTTTATCACCACTGATAATTCCAAAAGATTTTAAAACTTTTATTTCATCCTGAGCAGACGGATATACAGTACCAATATCTTTAAAACTTGAAAGTGAAACATTGCTCGATAATTGAGAATAACCTTGACGCTTTAAAGCTTCTTGAATTACTCTTAACTGAACAAGCATAACATCACCTTTTAAACACGATGCCTTTGGATTTTCATACCAATGAATATTATATTTGTCTACTAAATACTTAGACCATTCCGAAGGCTTGTAAGTCCGAGAGTTTATGCTAGGTGAATAATTTAACTTTTCACCATAATTCCAACCCTCAGTGCTTGATGCATAAACAGGAACACACATAGAGATAACGATCACAAAACTTAAAACTGCTGTAAAAAATTTTTTCATAGTAATTCTCCTTTTCAATTTTATTTTGATATGTTTAGTTTTATTTGTACATTTGAGTAGCTCAAATGATAACACAGGTTAAAAATTTCCTCCTATATATTATTAAGATACATATATATTATAACATAAATTCAATATAAAGTCAATTGTTTACATAATACTTTTGTTATGTAAACAAAAGTTGTAATAAAAATATTACAACTTTTTTCCTTTTAACCTCTTTTTCTAAAATTTCCTCTATCATTACTTCTTTTTTCAAAAGTTCTATTTCTGCCTCTATCACTTACTCTATTACCACCATTTCTTGGTTTGTAACTAGATTTATTTCCTTCAGCTTTTGTAGATTCTTCAATAGCAAGTCTTCTATCATTATATTGAGTATTATTAAGTTCAGACATTACAGTTTTAGCTGCATCTTTAGATAAAGTTAAAAAAGAAAATTTATCTAATACTTCTGCATCATGTATATCTGATCTATCTATTTTAGTTTTTTCAATAATAAAATCTTTTAATGAATTTCTATCTAATTCATCTAATTTACCTATTGTTAAAAATAATCTTGTTCTATCTGCTGGTATTTCCCTTCTATTAGATTTTTCAAAATCTCTATCTTTTAAAACTAAATCATCTATATTACCAATACTATCTTTCATATTTAATTTAATAAAACCAGCTAATAAATCTTTAGCACTAAGTTCTACATTTTCTAAATAATTTTCAACTAATCTACTTTCTTCTGATAAATCATTTTCTCCAATTATTTTAGCTACATCATTAAATAATTTAGTATATTTTTTTTCATTAGCATCTTTAAAAGAAGGCATATTATATTCTTCCATTACAACATTTGTATATTTTTGAATATCTCTTAATTTATACATTTCTTTAGGAGTAACAAAAGAAATTGATTTCCCATCTTTTCCAGCTCTTCCTGTTCTACCAATTCTATGTACATAATATTCTTCATCAGCAGGTAAATCATAGTTAAATACAACTTCTATATCATCTACATCTATACCACGAGCTGCCACATCAGTAGCTATTAATATATTTAATTTACCACTTCTAAATTTTTTCATTACAGTATCTCTTTGAGATTGTCTCATGTCACCATGTAATGCTTCTATTTGATATCCTCTAAATCTTAAATTTTCAACTAATTCATCAACTTTACGTTTTGTATTACAAAATATTAAACTTAACTTTATTTCTTCAGAATCTAATATTCTTGTAAGCACTTCTTGTTTTTTACCATCTTGTAATCTTAACATATATTGTTTTATACTAGGAGCTGTTAATGTTTTATGTTCTATTTCTAATTTAACAACATCTTCTTTTTGATATTTTTTTGTTATATTTAAAATATCTCTTGACATAGTTGCAGAAAATAATATAGTTTGTCTATCTTTATCTGTATTTTGTAATATAAAATCTAAATCTTCTCTAAAACCCATGTTAAGCATTTCATCAGCCTCATCTAAAACTAATGTATTTATAGTATCTAACTTTATAGTTTTTCTTCTCATATGATCCATTATTCTACCTGGTGTACCTATAACAATTTGTGGCTTTTTCTTTAAAGCAGCCATTTGTCTTTCTATTTGTTGTCCTCCATATATTGGAACAATTTTTATACTTTCGTCAAAATGAACTAAACTTTTTAGCTCTTCTGAACTTTGCATAACAAGTTCACGTGTTGGGCATAATATAAGCACTTGTATATTATTAGAAAATGCATCTATATTATTTATAACTGGAATACCAAATGCACAAGTTTTTCCTGTTCCTGTTTGTGCTATTCCTATAAAATCTTTTCCAGCTAATACTGTTGGTATTGCCTCTCTTTGTATTGGAGTTGCTTCTTCAAACCCCATCTTTTTAATTGCTTTTTTTAAGTTTTCACTTATACTCATTTCTTCAAATTTATTTATTTCCATTTTAATCCTTCCACTGTAATATATTATTACAAAAAAATAACGTTAGAAGCTAAAATATTATTATTGCTCTAACATTTTTTACATGTATATATTATATCACTTGTTTTTGCAATTTTCAAGTATTTATTTAAAATTTATGTAAACATAAGCGTAATAAATACAATATTGTCAATAAACTAGTATATTATTATATAAATATTTTAACATAACAAAAAAATCAAATCAATATATAACATATCAATTTGATTTTTAAGCTATATTAAAACAATATAATTACATTATTTTTCAATATCTCTTTTATATTTTTTTTGCATTCTTGTATTAATTCTTCGTTTATACAATCCTTTTAATAACTCTTCATTTGTATAAGCACCAGGATATGCTATTTTTAGCGCCTTTGCTGGGCTATTTTCACAAAAATTAGAAAGCATACCTCTTAAATTATTATCATAAAAAATTTTAGCACTAATATCATTTGCAACTTTTTCATGATTCCATTGTAAAACTTCTTCAACAAGCCATCTAGTAGCAATTATAACTTTTTCTTCTGTCCAATTACTTATTTTAATAAATTGCCATTCTTTATATTTAACACCTGGAACATCCATAATAAGTCTATGCAATCCTCCGGCTGCCTTCATTGCTTTTGAACCTCTATATTTTTTTGATATAATTACTGCTGTAATTTTTTTAGCTTCTTTAATATCAAAAATATCAATATTTTCTTTTTCAGCAACCCAATTTATATATCTTATTCTGTTTTGTATATCTTCCCAAAATTTTGGATAAACTTTATGAAGTTCCCACTCCATAATTGGATTATCTAAATACAAATCATTAAACATATAATCTACACCATCGAAAATAGAATCAAAATATTTACTTGTTCCCCCTAAATGATATTTTTTTAAAATTTCAAAATTAAACTTTTCACAAATATCTTTCCGCGTAAAATGAAGTTTATCGATAATAATACTTCTTACTAAAATTTTAGCAATATTTTTATCCATATAATTGTTAGGAAATCTAAGAAATACTCCTGTAGTTACCCGGTTATATACTTCAAATACATCTAAATCAACAATTTTCTCTCTTTTTTTATTACTAAACCTATTTGTCTTTGCCATTTTACTTTCCTCCAAAATTATTATTTAGAACTATAACTATAATTAATAGTGTTAATTATAACATACTTTACGTAATTATTCAAGAAAATTATTTTTTATTTTATTATATCCCATTTTAATCAATATAATAGACATACTAATTAATACTACTGATGCTAAAATATATGGTGTATATTTTAAATTAAATATTGTAGATTCTGTTATATTTTTAAATATAACATTAGTTCCTAAAAAACAAATTATTGGTAATATATATACGGGAGTTTGACAGTTTTGTAACTCAATAATTGATAAAAGCATTGAAAATGC
>JAVVTJ010000046.1:0-8685 GCA_036653755.1 Clostridia bacterium | reverse complement strand
TCAACTTTTTTTATCTTTTTTTGCTACTTTTGCCAACTAAAACTTTACTCATATAATTAGTAAAGGAACCTATAATTTCTTCATTACTATACATATGGAACTGACACCTCCCTCCAAATTTTACAAATTTAGGGGTTGTAAAAGGTTTGTCCTATGTATATTTAATTTTTCATTATACAAAAAAATAGCCATACTTATATAAATTAAAAATTAATCTATATAAGTGGCTATATTTGTACATATTATTTTCTGTTTTTTTAATATCCTTTCATTATTTAATTTGCCTATAATTATTTTTTGTGGCACTTCGTTCATTAGTATATTTCATATTTTCTTATCGACAGCCCCTCTTATGTTACCATAAAACCCGTGTCGAATTTTGTTGTTATATGCGAATATATTAAAAATGATGGTGATTTATTACTTTTTTGTAATTTTATAGGTTTTTATAAATTTTCTATAAATTCTTTTATTGCTCCATTTAATAATCTTGTGAATGAAATTCCAGTTTTCTTTTGATATTCACTTAATTTTTGAATATTCTTTTTTCTTAATCTTAAATTTCTATATGATACTGATTCATCTTCTAATTTTCCATAAAAACTAGGTGTATCTCTTTCTATATATTCTTCAATGGCAATATTTATAATATCACTTATTTTTGCATCATATACTTTTAATGTTAATTGTTTTAGCTTTTCATATGATCTATCATCTATATTCACTGACTTTGAAATAGTCTTATTATCACTTGTATATAATTTTTCTCTTATTTTCACATTACCACCTCCAAACATTATCTATCACTTAATTTATAGTATTATACCCTATACATTGACTTGATAATATATATTTGTATTGTTATATTTTACAACAATACGGGTTAGACTTTTTAATTAATCCGTTGTATAATAAGATTGTAACAGGAGGTGAATATTATGTGGGTTACAGAAAATCTTTTTAAACTTATTGATGATTGTACTTTTTTAAGTGGAAATATCATATATCTTACTGATTTAGAAAATGTAAGATATGTCAGACATTCTACTTCTTCTGAAAATATTAATTTACCAATAAGTCGTAAACTATTACAAGTTTTTTTAAATTTTAGTTTTACCGACATGGACAGTAACTATTGTTTGCTTAATGGTAAAGAAAATATAGTTCCTATCTATGAAGATTCTTCATTAAATATAGACTGGTCTTCTCAAATCATTTTACCACTCTACGCAGATGATACTTTTTACGGGTCTTTAATTAGTGTTAATTATCATAAAGAATTTAATAAACAACATTTAGAATTTGCTAAAACTACACAAGCATTTGTAGAAAAACATTTGCTTAATATTTTAAATGAACATTGGAGGGAAAAAAATGAAAATAATGAAGAATGAAAACAAACTTAATATTTTTAGTCAAGAAAACTTTGATTACATTAATAACTTAATTGAAAGTAAAATTGATTTATTGCACACTTGTGAAGATTATAATGTTAAATTTAAATTACTTACAAATGAAATTGATGCTTTAGAAAATACTTTATCTCCACAAGATAAAGAACTATTTAAAGATATAATACATTTATTTTATACAATTGATGATTATTATTCCATTTTTTCCTATTCTCTAGGAGTTAAATTTGCAAATGAGTTAAAAAAGTTATAATTGCTTATTATACTCTTTACATTTGACATAGTGAATTTATATAAAATTCATTGGTAGATAAATTTGGGAAGGAGGATATCTAATTGAATAATATAAGAAAGTTTAGAAATGAATTGGAATTAAGCCAAGAAAATTTATCTACTATGACAAACTTATCTATTGGTTATATCTGTCATTTAGAAAAAGGAAGCAGAACGAATCCATCAATGAATACAATACTAAAAATATGTTCTGCATTGGGTAAAAACAAATCTGAAATTTTTCCAGATTAAAATATGGATAGCTTTTTCGGATATATTCAGATAGAGAGTATTATACCCCCTATCTGTTTTTTTATACTATTTACCCGTTCTAGGTAAAACTTCATTTAATTCTATTTCTTTAAAATATGTAATAGTAGTCTATTTATCTGTATCTTCAACATATTTTTCTAAATATGTTCCACTCACTTTTGTATTATTTGTGAATATAAATCCATTTTCCATATTATCTAGCATATCACAATATAAATACAGTTTGCTCGTATTGCATTACTTGGTAATTCATCTTCCCAATTAAAATTATCTAAATGATTTTCTATAAAATTATTATAACTTATAACTTTAATTTTTATAGAATAAAATTTATTATAACATATTAAAATCTAATAAATATCTTAATTTTTCTTCTGTATATTCTTCATTTCTTTGTCCAGACAGTATAAATACAAAATCAACAGAATTATTTAATATAGTATATGCATAAATATATTCATATCTATCTTTTTCATTTCCATAAATTCTTTTATAATATTTTACTTTGTTGTCGTTTTTTAATACTAATTCTTTTTCTTCTAATTTATTAATCAAAGATATTTTTTGGTTATCACCATATTTATATTCCGAATCAAATTCTTTTTGTAACACATATTTTATATTACTTCCAATCTGTATATCCACCTTTGCAGATTCTGAAGTTATATTATATGGAGAACCAAATGTATAAACTAAAGTATTTGTACGATTTTGTATATTTTTATTAATATTTGAAATAAAACTACTACTATTTCTATATGAAAGTATATCTGCTGTAATTTCAAACATATCAGAAATTCTATAATTAAGATATAATTCAGTACTTTTTCCTGTTTGTTCATCAATAAAATTAGAAGTAAAATTAAAATTATAATATCCATCACTCGCTGTTACTGTATATTTTTCTAAAGTATCTTCTTCAATATCATATGAAACCAAAAGTTCTTTATAAGTATTATCAAGTATACAATTATTAGATACTATATTTATAGTTATGTAAAATCCTTCTATATTTTCATAATATATTTTATATTCCCTTCCATTATTACTATTTATAGTACATACATAAAATGTCTTTTCTTGTTTTATATTTCCATGCTTATCTTCATATCCTGTTACTTCTTTAAACTTATTATTTTTTTTATATTCTCTATTTAACTTTTCATAATCTCTATATATTGTATATTCTATAATTACACTTTTATTTTTATTATCTACAGTGTACACTATTGTTTTGCCATTTTCTATTTTCGTATTACATGTCATAATTGAGTCATTATTTATAATATATAAAGGTACTTGTACTTTAAAAAAGTATGCTTTATTGTAATCAATAAAATAATTTTGAAAACTATAAGTATATTCTGTTTTTAACGACGTAATCAGTAGTTTTCTCTCTACATTAAACTTAATAGTAATTACTAACACAGATGCTATTACTATTACTATCAATATTACAATAATTATATGTTTTTTTTTCATTGCTTTTCATCGAGTAAACAAACTCGCTTCCCTCCTTTCTATTTAATTTATATGCACAAGTCTGATCTTACAAGTAAATACTCTAGTCATTTTTAAATTTTACTAATTAACAACTTATTTTATTATATTATATCATACACTTTATAAAAATCAAATTTATTCGACAATTTTTACTATATTATTATAAAAAAAATTGCAAATCTGTAATAAAAATAAAGCAAAACTCTGAAATTACATTTGTAAAATCAGAGTTTTGTTATTAAAGTATTAATTTGTCAAGCTGTTAATATCATCCAAATTATTTACTGATACATTATTTTCGAGTTCCAAAAAGCCATAGTTTGAAAGACATACGTATTTATCATTAATTTTTTTCAACATAAGTACATATCTTTGTTTTTCAATAAAATTTTTTCCATACTTATAATTAAATACAAGATAATTATTATTTTTCACATCATCTGGTAAATTAGTAAATCCCATTCTTTCAAGTTTTTCTTCTTTTTCTTTTGATAATGCATTCATATATTCTTGAATAGTACAATATCCACCTCTCGTATATAATTCAATTTGTTTATCTGAAAATTCACCTTTTACTACCTTTTCTACATTCATTTTTCCAAATAATACAGCATATTCAAATTCTTCAATCATTCTGCCACCTATTTTTTCTGTTACAGTACCAACTATAACTAAATCTGAATTTTCATATACTTCACTTGTACTAGATAAATCTATAGTAGATTCTGGTGATATGTAAGACTTTGCATAAATTAAATCTTCAGGTATACAAGAAGAATAAACTTCACCTATAGCTTTTATTGCATTATCTTCGAAAGATATTTTTTTTTGCTGTTCAATGTCTTGGCTTTTTTTCTCTTTGTTTGAGCTACAACCGCTGCAAATCGTTACTAAAATAATACAAACTATTAATAATATAATATTACTTTTTTTTATCATTTGTAGCTCCTTAACCATATATGGTATTTAATCCGTTATGATCCATAATCCCCGGCTTATATACATAGCATTCATGATAAAAATCACACATAACACTATTGGAGTTATTATAGTTATCATCCAATCCAAAGGTATGCCCCATTCCATGAGCTATTGACCTTTGAAGTTTATTATAATTATTTGGATCATGCATACTGACATATAAAATCATTTCACAATATGTCCAGTTACTATCAAGTGGTGTAACTCTTGTGGATGAAGCAGATGTACCTCTCCAGTATGAAACATCAACCCGATTAAAACTTTCAATAATCTGTGTACTTCCATAAATATCAAGATTAGATGAATACAAATCGTAAGTTCTATTCATATAAAGTGGATTATAACCATATCCTGTATTTACCCAACTATTAGCAGCATTATTAATCAATGTAACAAGTGTTGAACCCATAGAATTATTGAGAATACTATTAGTTATATAGTATTTTACAGATCCTATACCATTTGATAACTGGTATGGTCCCATTCTACCTGTAACATTATCCGCAGCACTAACTGATGTTGTTCCAAAACTAAACATCAAAGTAGAAACTAGCAAAATTGCTAAAATCGTCTTTGTTTTTCTTACTATTTTTTTCATGATGCAATCCTCCAATTTTAAATTTGTTTAAGTGTGTTTGTCAGTTTTAATACAAAAAGCTGCAAGGTGAACGTATGTGTTTCATAATTTAAAACCCCTTTCTATACCTAATTATTAAATTGGTATTATCAATATAATTATTTAAATAGTATAAATTATATTTGATAAAATATCAATAAAATTTACATAATGCGACGATATTCGACAAAACTAGACAAAAGCAGATATTATATAAAGCTAAGTTATTAATAATTTTAAAATGGTATTTATGATATTAATTGAAAAAAATAAATATTTCTAGATATAATTTTATCTATTTAAGCTGCATTACTTTTGCATTTTTCTTAATATTTTATATTAAATTTCTCATAGTATATATTAATTTCTTTAAAATTTTATAGAAGTTAATATAAAAAGAATAATTAATAGAATAAAAAATTATAACATAAATATTTATTCTATTTATGAAAGTAAAAAACAAAAAGTCAAATATTGATTGTTACATTAAAAGAACGAAAAAAGGCTTAGCAAGAAAGTGTTGATTTAATACAAATTATAAAACTAATAAATTTAATGAAAATTATAAAAAATATTCGTTAAATAATTTATTGTGTTTAAAGTTTATAGAAAAAATAAATTTGATGAATTAAGAAAGACATATATTATTGTTATATGATTTATATAACAATAATTTACGAGGTATCTAATTTATAATAGATACCAAAAAAAATTTATAAAGCAAATTTAAAATTATATATATTATTATGTTATTTACATCTTATAATTTTAAATAATATAATAATATATACAAATTTGTGAAGTATCGTATACTTAATGCTAAATATTATAATGTTTGTCTAGTTTTGTCGAATATCGTCGCATTATGTAAATTTTATTGATATTTTATCAAATATAATTTATACTATTTAAATAATTATATTGATAATACCAATTTAATAATTAGGTATAGAAAGGGGTTTTAAATTATGAAACACATACGTTCACCTTGCAGCTTTTTGTATTAAAACTGACAAACACACTTAAACAAATTTAAAATTGGAGGATTACATCATGGATCAAATGGTTTTAAAAACTCAACAGTGGCTCAATGAAAATTATACAGAGAAAACAGGTTTTACACCAATACCTGAAAATGGTAATACTGGGTGGACAACAATATATGGATTATTACATGCATTTCAAATTGAATTAGGAATAACTTCAACTGCAGATAATTTTGGTCCTGGCACCGAAAATGCATTTAATAGAAGATTTCCAAATGGAATTAATAAACAAGCTGATAATGCATTAGAAGAAGACAATATCTATGGCATTATACAAGGTACACTATGGTGTAAAGGATATTCTACTGGTGCTAACGCTATAACAAAACATTTTTTTGCTGGTACTGCTGGTGCAATAGAATCATTAAAGTCTGATGCTGGCTTATTAAATCCAACTTCTATTGCAGATCTTAATGTAATGAAAGCATTAATGTCAATGAATCAATATGTTAAAGTTTCTAGTGGCAGCGTACGGATAAGAGTTGTACAACAAAGATTAAATCGTGAGTACCTAAGCTATATAGGTTTGTCACCTTGTGATGGCATATATAGTAGAAAAATGAATAATTCTTTAATTATAGCACTTCAAGCTATTGAAAAGTATTCTCCACAGGATGCAACTGGTAATTTCGGTAGTGGAACAAAATCAAAACTGCCTCTATTACCCGATATTCAAGAGAAACTTACTATTGATGAAAAAAACAAAGCCATTGATTTGGTAAAATATTGTTTAATATGCAATGGTTATAGTTCCGGAGTAGAATTTGCAAACTACAACTGGGATAGTACCTTAATAAATGTGGTAAAGACTTTCCAAAAAGATTTAAAGTTAGCCGAAACTGGAAATGCAGACGTAGACACTTGGATGTCATTAATGCTAAGTAAAGGAAATCCTGAAAGGCCGTGTGTAGCTAGTGATACTAGATTTGAAATTACTTCCGATAAAATTATGTATTTAAAGCAAAATGGATACGAAATTGTTGGTAGATATATAGTTGGTGGAAATTTTAAAGAAATAAGAGATGGTGAACTTCAACGAATTATTGATTCTGGATTAAAGTATTTTCCAATATATCAAAAAAATGGAAGTAGTAATGCTGATTTTACATTAGCAGAAGCAAAAAATGATGCACTTCAAGCATCAAAAGCTGTTAGAAAACACGGAATACCTGAAGAAAGTATAGTTTATTTTGCTGTTGACTATGATACATTAGACAGTGATATAAAAAATTATATTATTCCTTATTTCAGTGAAATTGTTAAAAATTTTGACTCTCTTTATAATGTTGGTATTTATGCTACAAGAAACGCTTGTTCACAAGTGTTAGCATCAAGTGGTGCTTTAACGGCCTTTGTGAGTGACATGTCTACAGGATTTAGTGGTAACATGGGATTTAAGATGCCAACAAATTGGAACTTTGATCAATTTTTTGAATTTAGTACAAAACGTCCTAATGAGATAAGCTTGCCGTATCCTAATGGTTGGGATCTCGACCGAGTAGCATATTCCAATAAGTATCCTGCTATTTCTACTATTGATAAAAGGTATCAAAAACCAATAAAATTTAGTAATGTAGGAAAGCAAACTATTACTTTCTTTAATTCTCTCATTGAAATTATGGAAAAATATGCTGTAAAATATATTTTAGAGGTAAAAAAAGAAACTATAAATAATTCTAGTAAAGTAACTTTGCTAGTTTTAGATTTTCTGAGATATTGGAAGTATAATGATACACAATGGAAGCTGACTTTAAGAGAAATAGACCTTAATTTTATGGAGTACTTTACTCAAAATTATCAGAAAGAAACGGGATATAATTTTGTGATGACATATGGTGATTATCTTCAATCGAACTCAATAGAATATTTGTTATCAGATGGATCAAATGGTATTATTGATTTGCCTCATTTAGCTGCTACAATCGAAGGTTACCTCATTACTTTATTTCCTAAATTTTGGACAGGATGGGGAGGAGATTTAGCAACTGCTATTGGCAAAGTAAATTCTATTATCATTAGTGATCCATCTAAAAATATTCAAGATGTTGCTAATAATATTATTGGAAGTGGTGAGGTACTAAATTCTCAATTTATTTCTCCTTTTAATTATTCAGATATTTGTTGCGATTCAGATTCTATCAAGATAGCTGAATTGATAAAACAAACGAACAATTTTGAAAAACCTTTGTCTAGTTCAATTTCAATGTATTATTCACAATATATTGTAAATAGGTATTTGTATTATTTAGATGATATAATCTATCTTTACAAAAATTTACCAAATATATCAGGTGGTATTAAGAACAGTATGATTAACATTCTTCATCAGGCTATTAACATCATTACTCTTAAAGGTGGAAATCCTTATCCATCTGCAGAAGTAATTAATGAATGTTGCAGAGCTTTTGCTAATTATATTTTATCAGAGCTCTAAAATAGTTAATAATTTACCATAAAACATCTTTTTAAGTTAAAAGAAAGCACTTATTTACAAATTGTAAATAAGTGCTTTCTACTCTTTTTGTAAAATATGAGTAAAGTTTTAGTTGGCAAAAGTAGCAAAAAAAGATAAAAAAAGTTG
>JAVVTJ010000045.1:0-9378 GCA_036653755.1 Clostridia bacterium | reverse complement strand
CAACTACAGCATGTTTTTGACTATTTTTTTAGGCAAACTCGGGTTATATCATAAAAAAATACACTTTTCAAGCTATTTGCTCGAAAAATGTACTTTTTTGTAATATGCATATAGTGGTAATTTAAAGATATTTCTTTATTTCTGAAAGTTTAAAAATGGTTTCAGTTGCAACTATTTTTCTAGATGTTTTGTTATTATTTGGGTTATACCAAATAGATTTAATTTTAAGTCTATTTGCAAATTGTATATCTGTATACTGGCTATCACCAATTAAAACAAAACTAGTATTATTGCAACCATCAATTAAATTTCCTAATGCTTTTTTATTAGGTTTAGCACAAACTGTATCCCATCCATATACTTTTTCAAAAAAATGAAAAATATTATGATATTTTAAAATTTCAATTTGATTTTTTGTAAACCAATTTGTAGTTGCTAATATGAAATACCCTTTATTTTGCAAGTATTCTAATATTTCATATGCACCTTCTATAAGTTCAGTCTTATCTGATTTAATAGAAGCTTCCAGCCAATCTTTCGCCATAATACCATTTTCTTTTAAATATGGAATCATTATATCCGCCCAATAAAGTAATAACTCTTCTGTAACAATTTTACCATTTTGTAATTTTTCACTTACATTATCCCAAAAAAATCTCATTTGCATAGTAAATTTTAAATCAGGTTTTAATCCAAGTAGTTTAAGTGTTTCTTCTTCTTGAAAAGATGAATGAGCTATAAGTGTCCAATCAATGTCAAAACAAACCACAGTAACATCAGAAAACATATTCATAGTTTTCCCTCCTATATTTTTTATATAAATATTATACATAAAAAATATATCAAAGTCAACTATTCAAACAAATTCATTAATTCATCTTTTGATAATTTATTAATAAATGTTTCTTCAGTAGATAATAAATCATCAGATATTTTAGCTTTTTTTTGTTGCAAAGCACTTATTTTTTCTTCTATTGTATTTTTTGTAATCATTTTATATACTTGTACACTATTTTTTTGACCTATTCTATATGCCCTATCTGTTGCCTGATTTTCAGCAGATAAATTCCACCAAGGATCATAATGAATTACAACATCTGCTCCTGTTAAATTAAGACCTGTTCCACCAGCTTTTAAAGATATAAGGAAAACTTTTATTTCATTTGAACTATTAAATTCATTTACCATATCAACTCTTTTACTTACATCTGTACTTCCTGTTAATTTAAAATATTTAATATTTAACTTTTCTAACTCTTTTTCAATTATCTCAAACATTGAAGTATATTGTGAAAAAAGAAGTACTTTATGACCTGAAGATATTGATTCATTCAATATATCTAAACATTGTTCTAACTTACCACTTCCATCTTTATAATCATCTATAAAAAGAGAAGGATGGCAACATATTTGTCTTAATCTTGTAAGTAACATAAGTATTTTAAATTTGCTTTTTTCAAAACCATTCATAGTTAATTCTTCTGAAACTTCTTTTTTAATTTGAGATAAATATGCAACATATATTTTTTGTTGCTCACTTGTCATTTCATTATTTAAAATAGTAATATTTTTATCTGGTAATTCAGTTAAAACATCTTTTTTTAATCTTCTTAAAATAAAAGGATTAATTAACATTTTTAGTTTATTTAAAATTTCTTCATTACCATTTTTTATAATTGGTTCTTCATAATTTTTCTTAAATTTATGATAATTATATAAATATCCAGGCATTATATAATCAAAAATTGACCAAAGCTCTGATATAGAATTTTCTATTGGTGTTCCAGTTAAAGCAAATTTACAATTTCCTCTAAGTGATTTAAGTGCAGTAGCATTTTGAGTAGTAAAATTTTTAATATATTGAGCTTCATCTGCAATGATATATTGAAATACACATTCTTTTTCTTTATAATATTCAATATCTCTTTTTAATAAATCATAAGAAGTTATTATTAAGTCATAATTATCCATTTTATCTATTAAACTTTTTCTCTCAGAAGCATTTCCAGATATAATCAAAGTTTTAATTTTACCACACCATTTTTCAACTTCTGCAAGCCAGTTTATAGATAATGAACTTGGGCATATAACTATTGAAGGTTTTCTATTTTTTTTATTTTCTTCAATATATGAACTTATAACAGAAATAACTTGAAGAGTTTTTCCAAGTCCCATATCATCAGCTAAAATACCACCAAATTTATATGCTTCTAATACTTTAAGCCATTTATATCCTGTTTTTTGATAATCTCTTAAATTTTTTCCGATTTTTATTGGTACATTAATATTATCACAATAATTTTTATTTTCTATATTATTAATTAAACCATTATATTCTTCATCTTTTTCTACAACCGTATTTGAATTTTTTTCTAATAATTTTTGTAAATACATACTTCTATTAATATTAGTTTTAATAACACCATTTTTAATTTGTTTAAAATCAACATCCATATTTGTACTAATATCATTTATTAAATCTAATTCTTCATTTCTTTCTAAATTTAAAAAAGTTCCATCTTTTAATCTATGATATTTTTTCTTTATATTATAACTTTGCATTACTTGTTTTATTTCATCTGGATTAAAATCAAGTTTTGAAAAATCTATATTTAATAAATCACTATCAACCCTTATACCAACAGTTCCAAGCTTTGGTTTTTTAACCTGCTTTTTAAAAAAATTATCAGTTGCAAGTACTTCATATTCTCTCATATAAGTTTCTACTTTATTTGAAAGAAAATCATAAATTTTATCTTCATCTTTCATTATAAACTTATTTTTTTTATTTGATAAAACAAAACCATCTTGAAAAAACATTAACAATGTTACATGCTCTTTTTCATAATCAAATGCAATATTACTATTTTCTACATTTGTTTCTATCAAAGGATTACGTTCAAAATCTCCATAACAAAATTTTATATCAGATAATATATTACCATTTTCATCTAAATCAAAGAAAACTTTAACACCTAATTTAGAATTAATAACACTTTTAGAAGATGCTTGTCCATCATTATTATCTAGATACTTCTCAGCCTTATCAAGCACTAAATCAGAAAATAAATTAATTTTATCTTCTGGTATTAAAGGTGAGTTATTGTTTATACTAAAATTCAATAAATCAATTAATTTATTATTATCATTATTTACTCTATATATTTTTCCTTTACAACCTATATAGATATATTTATTTGAATATGTAAAAAAATCATAATTTTGTGTTGCCACTAAACTATACTCTTTTTCTTCATTATTTTTTTCTAATTTAAACTTAACTAACATATCTTCATTTGTTATTAAATAATTTTCTTTATTATTTTCATATGTAATTTCTATTTCTTCATTTAAAATTGTATCAAATAACTCATCTTTTTCAGCAGGCAATATTAAAACTGACTTAGTATTTACTATACCATATTTAGAAGTAGCCATAGAATATTTTATCATTTTTGCATATTTAATTACTAAATTAAATATTTTTTTAGAAGATTCACAAAATTTATCTTCATTAACTACAAAACTAAATTTTTCACTAAAAACAATAGGCTGTTTTATTTCAAATGATGATACAAAATCAAATAAATTTTTGATTACATACATTTTAGTATTACCTATTTTAAAACTTACTTCTAGTGTATTATTATATGTAACACTAATTCTACATACAAGTTTTAAACTACCATTTTCTACATCATTATGTAATTTATTTAAATTAATTGATAACGCTTCTTCTTGTATTTTTTTTAAATTTATACCATTAGTTTTTATTTTATCATTTTTTTCAATATTATTAGAAAACTTTTCAATCAAACTAATACAACTATTATATTTTCTTTCATATTCATATCTTCTTAAACTTTCTTCTCTTTGTTTTAATAACAATTGAAAAGCTGCATCTCTTTTTCTTTTTTCTTTTTCTATCTCTTCCTTAATTGGCGTAATATGAGGTTTAACTGCTTCCATTAAAGTAGCAATAACATGTTTACACATATTATTGTTATCTAAACATTCACATTTATAATCATATACTCTACCTTTTTTAACTGTTACAGAAACATTATATACATCGCTAAAACTACCATCAACTTTTGAATTTGCAGAAAAATTATGTTCATCAATATACGTTATATCTACTAATTTAACTTGTTGCATATTATAATATCTAACTGCCTTACTATATCTTACATTTTTAGGGATAGTATCTAACACATCTTTATTTATATACATAATATTACCTACCTTACAATACTAATTTATCTGTAGTATTATACCATAGTTTTTGTAATATCTCAATAGTTTTTATTTTTTAGTAATTTTTTCAATTTCATCTACTTTTAATTTTTGTTGTTCAATTGAAGTCCAATGATCAACACTTCCTACAAAGTTATATCCTTTTTTACTTAAATCATTTTTATCTTTTTTTTCTAATTCTATTTCATCAACTAAATTCACTTTATTTTTATCCACACTAATCACCCAGTTATATTGTTAGTAATTTATATAATTATATACAAAAAACATCCCATAAATATAATTTAATATTTACGAGATGTTTTTTAAAATACTCTTTTGTTAATTTTCTTCTTCATTTAAAAAATTTTCTTCTTTAAATCCATTTTCTCCTTGAACTAATATATTGATTTTCTTTTCAGCTTTATCTAATTTTTCACTACATTCTTTTGATAATTTAATTCCTTTTTCAAACTTTTCTATTGCCTGTTCTAAATCTAAATTTCCTATTTCTAATTCATTTACAACATTTTCTAATTCTTCTAAACTTTTTTCAAATGTATCATTACTTTTCATTCTACTCCCCCTATTCAACAACTATATTTATTTTTCCATCTAGTAAAGTTAAATCTAATTTATCACCAGATTTAGTATCTTTAACTTTTGTTATAACATTACCTTCTTTATTTTGAACAACTGAATATCCTCTTGTTAAAGTTTTAAGTGGACTTAAAGCATCAATTTTAGATACTAATTGTAAATATTTAGATTTGTTTTGTTCTAATTTTAAATTTAATGTATTTTGAATAGATTTAATATTTGAATCTATTTTAAATCTATAATTATTTATAATATCCAAAGGTACTTTTTCAAGTTTTGAAGATTTTAATCTATTTATATATTCTCTTTTTCTATTTAAATAATTAATTATAGCATTTTTTTGTCTTAAACTATAACTATCTATTTTAGTTATAAGTTCAGACATTTGTGGATACACAAGTTCTGCAGCAGCTGATGGAGTCGGAGCTCTTAAATCAGATACAAAATCACATATTGTAAAATCTGTTTCATGACCTACCGCTGAGATTATTGGTATATTTGAATTATATATGACTCTTGCTAATGTTTCATCATTAAAACCAAATAAATCTTCAAAAGAACCTCCACCACGAGCTATTATAATAACGTCTACATTATTTAACTCATTAAAAGTTTTTATACCTGCTATAACAGTTTGAGTAGTATTTACACCTTGAACAGAAGCTGGATAAATTAATAAATTCATTTTTCCATATCTTCTTGTAGTAACATTGATTATATCTTTTACAACAGCGCCAGTTTTAGAAGTTATAACTCCAACTCTTGAAGGTAAATATGGTATTTCTTTTTTATGTGATTTATCAAATAATCCTTCAAGTTCAAGTTTATTTTTAAGTTGTTCATAAGCTAAATAAAGTTCACCTAAACCTTCTGGCATCATCTGCCTACAATAAACTTGGTAACTACCATTTGCTTCATATACTCCAATTTGTCCTTCTATAACAACTTTCATACCATCTGATACTTTAAATTTTACAGATGATGCATTATTTTTAAACATAACACATTTGATTGAACTTGTTTCATCTTTTAAAGTAAAATACAAATGACCTGTATAATGTTCTTTAAAATTTGTTATCTCTCCTCTAATACTTATACTCGACAAAAAGGTGTTCTTATCAAACACCATTTTTATATATTTATTAATTTGAGATACACTATATACTTTTGTATCCATATATTTCCTCTATTCTATAATTTTTGCAAGTATTCCATTAACAAAATTTCCAGAATTATCATTACCATATGTTTTGGCAAGTTCTATTGCTTCATTTATACTTACTTTATTTGGAACATTGTTAGAATACATTATTTCATAAATTGCAACTCTTAAAATTGCTAAATCAATTTTTGCAATTCTATCTATTGTCCAATCTTTTAAGTTTATTAGAATTTTACTATCAATTTCTTCTAAATGATTAACTACACCATTTAAAACTTCAGTAATATACAATTTTTCTTCTTCATTATTTTCATTTTCTTCATAAGTATGTCTTAAAATATCATCTAAATTTAAATCAAAATCAAAACCTAATTGATATACACATTTAAAAGCATTATCTCTTGCTTTTTTTCTACCCATTTTGTTACTCCCCTATTTCTAGTATTTTATTACTTTGGTTATTTTTTATCTTCTTTTTTTTCATCCTTATCTTGATAATAATATACATTATTATCGGATTTAAATCCTTTAAAATTAAAGAATTTTTTAATTAAATTTTCATTATCTTGAAGCTTTTTTCCAACAAAAATTGCTGCTACAACAAGTATTAGTAAAATTACAAATTTAGTAATAAACCCAATTACACCAAATGCATAAAGTATCACAACTAATAAAACACATAAAATAACATATTTATTCTTTAGTATATAATCTATTACATCTTTAAAGTCTTTCAATATAATTCCTCCTTATACCTTTTTCTCTTGCATTGTATATACACCTTTTATTTTTATATTTGCCTCTTTAATTTCAACTGTTGTTTGTTTAAGTACAGCATCTTTTATGTTTTCTTGTAATTTAGCTGTAAGAGTTGGAACCACAGTATCTGGCATTATATATGTATAAATATTTGCTATTGCTCCTAGTTCAGATATATTAACAGATACTTTAACATTTCTAAGAGATGCATATGATCTAGTTACATTTAATACAATACTTTCAAAAGTATCCTTAGTTATATATACAGTACCTGCTTCATGTTTAATTGCAAGCCCAGATTTTATATCTTCACCTTTTTCACTAATTCCAAATATCCCAATTAAAGCAAATAAAGTAACAACCATACTCAAAGCCATTGTTATTATTTTATTATTATTTATAAACAATACCGAACTATTTATAATTTGATTTATATTTATAACACCAACTGATGATAATATAACAACTGTTACAAGTCCTAATATACATATAGAAAATATAACTAATACAAATTCTTTTAAACTTTTCATAAAATTCTCCTAACTTACTAAAATTATTCTTCTACTTTATTTTCTGTTTTTTCAAATATAATTCCTTGAACATTAATATTAACTGAAGCTACATCAAGTCCTGTCATATTTTCAACTGCTTTTTTAACAGCATTTTGAGCAGACCATGCAACATCAGGAATTCTAACACCGTATTTAACATTTACATACAAATCTACTACAACCTTTTTACCCTCTAATTCAATTTTAACACCTTTTGCATATTTTTTACTAGAACCTAATATTTGATTTAATCCATCAACAAATCCTAATGTCATTCCAGCAATTCCTTCAACTTCAGCAGCTGCAAGTCCTGCGATAATTCCTATAACATCCTCTGAAATGTTTAAATTAGTTGCAATTTCTATATTAGTATCTGCATCTAAAACTTCATTAACTATTTCTTCTTCTGATTTTTCTTCTTTTTTACTCATAATAAATTCCTCCTCTTGTGTAAACTATACTTTACACATAACAATTATATTATACACTACTTTTTAATAAAAGTCACGTTTTTTGTTTTGATTTATATTAACTTTCATCAGTTTATCACATTATACCATACTTTCTATCTACACCTTTTAACTTTTTATTCATTATTTTAGACCATATTTTATATTCTTGCATATCCTTTGATACAATTTCTATATGATAAACATCATCTGATAATTTTATAATTCTTGCTATATCTTTTTCTTCATATTCGGTTTGTTCTAAAAATTTACTCATTATACAAAAATATGTTTGACCCTTTTTTTGTATAATTTTAGCATTTTTATCTATAACCTTAGTGTTATTTTTTGCATCAACTATTTCAACTTGTATATCTCGTAATTTATGTTGTGCTCCATTTATAACCTTTGTTTTAGCTTTATCTGGAAATTCAAAAAATTTAGGTATTAATTCTCTAATATAATTAGGAATTTTTATAACATCTAAATCTACACCATTTTGCTGTTTACTAGGAAGTTCAAACATATAATTTGATATATTATTTAAATCTAATTTTTTAAAAGTAATAGCTACTTCTTCTTTTTCAGTCGGATCTATTTCTTCTTTTGTCTCTACTACTTTCTCAGATAATTTAACTTTTGATTTAGTAAGTAGTATACTACTTATATCTACAACATCACCAAATGAACCATCATATTGCTGCTCTTCTATTTGCTTTGTTATTTTTTCAGCTTTTTTATCTTTTTTTTCTTTTTCTTGCTCTATTATTACTTTTTTTGTTTCTGGGCTTACATCTTCTACATCAGATAAATCTATATCTAATATCGAATTAGATAAATCTATAACAGGAATACCAAAATTATCAGCTTGTATATCTTCATCACTTTCTTTATTTTCTTTTTTTATTTCAGGTTTTCCTAAAAACTGTGATATACTTTTTACATTATGATCATATTGTTTATTTGAAAATATAACCTTAGTATCTAATAATTCATCAATTAAATTTCCATCTAATTTTTTAAAATCTATATTTTTAAGTTCAGTTAATTTTTTCATATTTTCTTTATATTCTTTTTTTTCATCATCTAACACTAAATTACACACAATTTTTGTAATTACAGACATATTTTCAGTAAGACCACTTTCGGATGCATTAGACGCTGATACATATATATTGGCTACTTTTTCATATTCAAATACATAAATATTTGATTCAAATTCTTTTAAGTCATTGTTATTATGTACATAAACATCTTTAGTATAACTTAAAATAGTTGTTAATAAATTTTTTGTTGTATTTTTTTTATCAACACCCATAAATATACTAATTTTTGCTTTACTATCTACTATACTTTCTTCTATTATGTTAAAACCAGCCTCTTTAATAATACCGATAAACATATATACTTTTTTAGGATTTTTTATCATTTCTGTATCAATCATTTTTGCTAGTGAAATATTACTATCTTGAATATTAAAATCAAGTTTCATTTGTTCAACCACCTCATATATTTTATACATATATTTTATCATATTTTAAACTAATTGCAAGTGTTTTATCCACATTAATAAAAAAAAGAAGTTGAAATAGAGTTTAAATTCTAAATCTTCCTTCTTTTT
>JAVVTJ010000044.1:0-9943 GCA_036653755.1 Clostridia bacterium | reverse complement strand
GTAAAAATATAGAGAGTATTGTAATTTATAATACTCTCTATATTTTAAATTTAGTCATAAAAATGTAGTGATACATAAGACCTAGATATACCTAATATATCAGCTACTTCTTGCTGAGTTTTAGGTATTTTTTTATCTAATCCATATCTCATAATCATTATTTCTTTTTCTCTTTTAGGAAGTTTTTTATTTACATACTCTATCATTTGTTCAGTTAATACTTTGTTATATATAGTTTCAACTGGATCTTTTTCACTAAGTTCCAAAGTATCTATAAGTTCCATATCATTACCATCTTTATCCGTACCTATTATACTACTCATAGAAATCTCAGCTTGATTTTTTTTAGTTGCACGTATATGCATTAATATTTCATTATCTATACATTTTGAAGCATATGTACTTATTTTGAATCCTTTTTCTTCTTTAAAACTATTTATTGCTTTTATTAATCCAATAGTACCAATTGAAGTAAATTCTTCTAAATCTTGTTCTTTATTACTATATTTTTTTGCAATATGAACAACTAGTCTTAAATTATGTTCAATTAATTTATTTTTTGCCTCTTTACTTCCTTCAAAATATTGTTTTAAATACATCTCTTCTTCTGTCTTACTTAATGGTTCTGGATACAAATTTTCTGATTTTATATATCCAAATAAACAAAAAATATATGATAAAATATTACTTAAAAATGATATTAGCATATTATACCTCCTATACATAATAAATATATATGCAAACCTTGTCATTTATTGCTTGTCATACTTGTACTTAAAATAATTATATCTATATTTTTTTAATATTTACTATAAATTTATAATTTATGGATAATTCAAAAATAATTTATTTATGCTACTATCATATTTATTACATAAAAAACTATACTTTTATTATCATATATTTGTCTAATCACAAATTATATAACCAATACCTTTATTTTATACAATATATGTAGTATAATAATTTTATAAATATAGTTATAGTATTAAAATATAGTATAACTTATAGAAAGAATAGGTATGGGATGAAAAAAATAAAAACACTTTTTAAAAGACAGTTTAAAAATAACGAAGTTTGCAAAGTATTAAATGAAGTTGAGCAAGAACGTTTATGGGTAATAAATGGTGAAGGATTTGCTACTGAAAAATTAGATGGAACATGCTGTTTAATTAAAGAAGGACAAATATATAGAAGATATGATTGTAAAATAGGAAGAAAAATTCCAAAAGGAGCAATTCCATGTCAAAATGAAGCCGATCCAATTACAGGACATTTTCCACATTGGCTAATATGTATTTTAGGTAATAAAAATTCTATTTATCATTTACAAGCTTTTGAAAGACAACCTAATTTAGAAGATGGAACTTATGAATTAATTGGTAAACATATAAATAATAATCCATATAATTTAGATACTGATAAACTAGTAAAACATGGTAGTACTATATTAAATGATGTTCCTAGAACTTATGAAGGAATAAAAGAATATTTAAATACTCATAACATTGAAGGAATTGTTTTTTATAATGAAAATGGTGATATGTGTAAAATTAAAAAAACTGATTTTAGGTATAATTGGAATAACAAGATATTTGATTAAATCTTAATGATATTATTATAAAATTACTAAATATCATTTACTTTTATAATAATTTATGATAAAATATATTTAGATAGAAATAACACGTTACATGAAAATCTACAAGCAAATGATAGGGTACTAGAATATTATGTTTTGTGTTGAATGCTCTTTTATTAGAGAATCCTAATAAACATAAAAAGGCACCCGCCTTTTAAAAAAGGATTTATCATTTACTGTTATTTCTATCTAATTTTTTTTGCACTTTTTTAATAAAATATATTTTAATTGTATACAAAAAAAACAGTTTGAAATCGAAGTTCAAAACTGTCTTTGGTTGGGGTAGCAGGATTCGAACCTACGGAATGCCAGGATCAAAACCTGGTGCCTTACCACTTGGCTATACCCCAAAATATAATAAATAATATAATAAATATAACTGGGGTGGATAATGGGGATCGAACCCATCACCTCTAGTGCCACAAACTAGCGCTCTAACCAGATGAGCTATACCCACCACAAAGTTACATTTAATATTTTAACCTATTTTTAACCATTTGTCAATATTTTGCACTGAATTTGTACTAAATATACAAAAATTGTTTAACTAGCTATTTTAATTTACAAACTAACATATATATAGGACCTTTTTCACAAAATTTACATTCATATTCTGTTAAAACATTAGGTACATCAGTTTTATGCAAATCCAAATATATTTCTTCAAACTTCATTCCAAAATTATTAAGTGAAACTAAACTATATTCAAATAATTTAATGTTATCTGTTTTAAACTTTATAGAGCCATCTTCTTTTAAAACTTTAATATATTCTTTCAAAAAAAGTTCATTAGTTAATCTTCTTTTAACATGTTTTGACTTAGGCCAAGGATCACTAAAATTTAAATAAATATTATCTACTTGTTTGTTATTAAAATACTCTGCTATTTTAATTGCATCAAATGACATCAAATATACATTGTTTAATTTTATGTTATTTTCTTCTTCATACCTATTCATTTTTTTAATTGCAAGTGCAAGTACTGGTTTGCATAATTCTATTCCTATATATATATTATTTGGGCTATTTTGTGCCATTTTAGATATGAAATCCCCTTTTCCCATACCTATTTCAACATTGATATTTTTACTGTTATTTAGCAGTTCTTGTAATTTTTCTTTTGTTTCAATATATTTTTCACATGCAGTTAGTTTTATATCTGCATTTTTAATATTTCTTATCCTCATTCTACACTCCTGTAATTAATGAAGCTATACATATAACAAGTGTAGAAATTACAAATGTTATAACTAATGCTTTATATTCTATTTTAACATTAAGTTTTTTTATCTTTTCTGCTTTATTTTCCATTTTTGCTGTAACAACTTTTAATTTTTCTTCTTTTTTAGTAGATTCATATATCTGTTTTTTAACATCATCTAATCCAAAACTAGTTGAATTGTTATACCTAAATCTTTTAGTAGATAATGCACAATAATATATTCCAGCTGATATTGCAAGTGACATAGCAAATATTTGAATAATAGCTCCAATACAAGCAATTACCATATTAATTACATTCATATTCATTATAGTGGTAGCTAAAATATATGGAAAACCTATTATGCCTATTACCGGTATAAATATGAATGGTGTTATTCCTGAAAATAAAAGTAAAAAAGTTACTGGTATTTTTTCTTTAATTAAAATAGAAAATATATTTCTACTATTTTCAATATTTTTAATTTCAGATAGTAACTGATTAATACCATCTAAATTATTCATAAAAGTAACTAAAAAAAATGCAAATACGATTAAAGATATAATATATATTATTATATGTTTTTTCATTAAACTTTTCTTATAAAAAGAAAAATATGATTTAACTATATCAATAAATTTAATACTTTTTACTTTCATAACATCGCCCCTTTAAATTAATTTAAAATCAATTTGTTTACTTTTGACATCTACTCTTTCAAGTTTAACTTTTACTTTATCACCTATTTTATATGTTTTACTAGGACCGATTAATAAATACTTCTTCTCATCAAAAGTATAATAACCATCCATATTTGAAACATGAACTAAGCCTTCAACAGTATTTGCAAGTTTAACAAACATGCCAAAAGAAGTTACAGAAGATATATTAGCTTCATATTCCTTACCTATTTTATCTTTCATAAACATTGCCATATATAAATCATCAAAATCTCTTTCAATTTTAGTAGATTTTTTTTCTCTATCAGTTGATATATCTGAATATACAATAGCTTGTCTTTCAAATCTAGACATTTTATTTTTTGGAAGTACATAACTATTTAAAATACATTCAGAAATAACTCTATGTATAAATAAATCTGGATATCTTCTTATAGGTGAAGTAAAATGACAATAATACTTAAATGCAAGTCCAAAATGACCTAAACATTCACTACTATATTTTGCAAGTTTTAAAGTACGTAATGCTACTGTACTTATAACTTTCTTTTCTTCTTCACTACCAAAATCTGAAACTATATTAGCAATATCTTTTGGATATACATTTTTAATAGATTTTAACTTTTTACCATATGAAGCTAATATTTCATTTAAGTTACGAAGTTTTTCTTCATCAGGTTTTTCATGTATTCTATATATAAAAGGCATACCTAAAAACAAAAACTTTTCTGCAACTGTCATATTAGTTATAAGCATAAACTCTTCAATTATTTTATTAGAAATATTAACTTCATAAGGATGAATATCAGTTACAATTCCTTTTGAATCTAACTCTACTTTTGTTTCAGGAATATCAAAATTAATACTACCCATCTCTGTTCTTCTTTTATTTAAAACAAGAGCAATCTCTTTCATTAGATCAATATCTTTTAAATACTCTTTATATTCTTCTAAAACTTTTTCATCAGATTTCATTATACATTTATATACTTTTTCATAAGTCATTTTCTTTTTTGACTTTATATATCCTTTGTATATATTGTTATCAATAACAACTCCAGATTTATCAATATGCATATCAACACATAAAGTTAAACGAATCATATTCTCATTTAAACTACATATTCCATTAGATAATTTTTTAGGAAGCATTGGTATTACACTACCTGGTACATAAATACTAGTAGATCTTTCTACTGCCTCTTTATCAATAGCACTATCATCTGTTACATAATGACTTACATCTGCTATAAATACAGATAAATCATATGTACCATCTTTTCTTTTATTAACACAAATAGCATCATCTAAATCTTTAGCATCTTCTGAATCTATCGTATAAACATTTAAATTTGTTCTGTCTACTCTCCCTACTAAATCAGAATCTTTAACAGTATCTTCAATAAAGTTTACTTCTTTTAATACTTCTTCAGAAAAATTTTCTAATTTATCTAAATCATAAGCTATATATAACGCTTTAACATATGCATTTATTTCATCTCTATCACATATAACTCTTAATATATTACCAGTAAAATTAGTATGTTTATTAGGATATGAAGTTATCTCTACTTCAACCATAGTTCCATTTAAAATATCTTCAAATTCTTTTGATACTTTATCTATATAAATACTAGGGACTCTTGAATCAATTGATTCTACAAATATTTTTTTACAAACTCTATATATAGTTCCTACTACTTTGTTAACTTTTCTTTTAGTTATACTAACAATTTTTCCAACTCTTCTTCTTGCACCATATTTACTACTACTTTCAATTACTACTAAAACTTCATCACCATTCATAGCATTATTCATACCAATATCTGGAATATATATATCTTCTTCAGATTTATCTTTACATATTCCAAAACCAAATTTATCATTTTTATAATCAAAAATACACTCAAAACTATTTTGATTATTTACAGGAAAATATCTTCTAGTATTATCAAAAGATATAATACCTTCTTGACATAAATTACTTAATATATCTTCTAATATATTAAATTCTTCTCTTCTAATATTAAACATACCTGATATTTCTTTTATTGTAACTGGCTTTGTATAATTATCACTTAAAAAAAAGGAAGTGATTTTATCCTTCCTCTCCATATATTTAGTATCTATACAAAGAGTACTTTTATTATTATTTTTTTTACTCTTTTTAATATATTCTTTCATTTTTCTCCTTATTTCATAATAGAAATTGTTGTTAAAACACATAACAAAATAAATACAAATGACAATATAACAGTCCATTTAGATAAAGCACCGTCTATTGTTTTTGATTTATTAGAACCATAAAAAGTATTACCACTTGTTACTGATGATTCACCTGTTTTTGAAGATTGCATCATAACTACTGTTGTTACTATTATGCCTACTATTATTGTTAAAATTGATAAAGTCCAATCTATCCAACCCATTTTTAATTCCCCCTCAAGTAAAATATGTTATTATTATATCATAGTTACTATTTATATGCAAGTATTTCATAAAAAAAGTTACAGAAAAATTCAATACTTAAAGTATATATTTTTTATATAAATTTCAGTATTTTTTGCTATGTTTGTATCATTTTAAAAAATTTATTTTATACAAATTATATTACCACTCTTTCAATAAAACTAGATATTATTTAATAATATTTTATAACAAAAAATTTACATTAACTAATATTTAAAAATAGCACTACAAATTCTGTAATGTTATTTTTAAAATTATATATTTTCTTTTTTACTATTTTCCATTAAACCAATTAACATACTAAATACAATTAAACATATTAAATATGAAAAATTTAAATCAGTTAAACTATGTAATATAAACATTATAAATGATAATTTAAGTATTGAATATTCGTTGTTTTTTATAACTAAAATTATTAATAAACAAACAGCTATTCCTCCTATAATGCCAGATTCAACAAAAATTTGAATAATTGAATTATGAGCTTCTGTCGATGTATAATTTAATGTTTGAACATCTTTATATAAATACCTAAAAGCTTCACCACCTCTACCTATAATAGGGCTTGTTGTCCATATTTTATAACTATCTTTTATATAATGTAGTCTATCTCGTAAACTAGTACTACCATTTAAAAAATCTTTAAATCTAAATACTATATCACTTGGAAGTATACTATATTCTAATGGTTTAATTTTATCATTTAATTTAAATTCATTTATACTTAAATTTCCTTTATAACAAATAACAGAAACATTTAATCTTTTTACATTTTTTTTAGGAGTAAATACAAAATTAAAATTACCAGATATATTACTATAATATTCAAATCTAGCAAGTAATTCTTGTTTAAAGTTTGAATCTTCTGTATATATAACTATACTATATCTTGTATCAACTTCATTTTCTTTTACATTTATTTTTATACTATTTTCTGTATCTTTTTTAATTCCATAAATTTGCCTTGACACAGTGTTTTCTTTTGTATTATTTGCAACTATAAGTGGTTTATACATATTTAAACCTACTAATATATATATAACTACAATCAAACCTACTAATATACTTAATTTTAATTTATTTATTTTTATCTTATTTATTTTACTTACTAAATTAATGTTTAAAACAATGTATTTAATTATATAACTTGAAATAATATATGCAAGTATACAATATGTAATAAAAACAAAATATACTTTACTAGGATTTTTAAGTGCTAAATCCAATATATTATTTGATGCTAAAAATGATATAACATATGAAAGTATAACAAAAATACTCATACTTATTTTATTTGCTTTTGATTTATTTATATAAATAATTGTAGCTATAACATACATAACAAGTGCCATTCTTGAACTTGTTAATATAATAGCTAAATTCATAATAGTAAACAAAGTAAATGTTATACAAACTTTAAATTTATTTGTTTTATTACTTGTTTCTTTTACTTTATTTATATAGTTATTTAATTTATCAAAAAATAACAAACCTGATATACTTATTAAAATTGCAGCAGTATTTGCATATTGTATTGTACCTGATAAACGTGTTAAATCTTTACTTAAATATCCAGAATTAAAGTTTTTTAATATAGGTTGTAATATTCTACTTCCTAAACCATCTATACCAATAAAAGCTTGAATAGTTCCAATTGATATTAAACTAAATAAATATATATTTTTATTATTTGAATTTTTTATTATAACAAAAACAATAAAAATACTTAAATATCTTAAAAATTCAAACTGACTAGAAGGTAAATCTGCACAAGTATTAAATAAAATTGGTAAAAAATAGGATATAACTAAAATAGCAAATATATATATTGTTGAACTTATATTTATCTTTTTATTTGTTTTTTTTACTTTATTAATAAAATATTCTGTCAAATGAAATAAGCCATAAACAAATCCAATTACAGTAATACTATTTACAAAAAAATATATATCTGATGTATAAAATCCACCTTTTTTTAAACTTTGTAATATTATTAAAATGCAAATAAATATATCTGTTGTTAATTTAAAATTTTTCTTAACAATATTTTCTTTCATATAACGCCCTCTTTTTCCTATATTTTATTATACCTCTTTTAGAAATATATATTACTTATAACAGATAAATTATATCATAAATTATCTGCTATGTAAAGAATATATAATTTATATTAAAAGTAAAAGAAGTAACCATTAGATTACTTCTCATATTTGTTATATATTTTAATTAAATTATATTTTTATATTTTTTAAGGTTATATTTTTTTATTAAGGTATTTATGAAAAATTTATATCGGTTCATTACTCCAAACTATCCCATCCTTTCAATTTTTTTATTAAGGTATTTATGAAAAATTACATTGGTTCATTACTCCAAATTATCCCATCCTTTCAATTTTTTTATATTAAAATAACTGATAAATTCAATTATTATTTACTATTTTTATTTGTTTAATTTATATTTTATTTCTTATATAATCACTCCCTCTATAATAACATTAATTTATTTATTTTTTTATTTATCTCTCCTTTCTTATAAACATATTATATATTTCAATTGTGATAGTTTTATGTTTATTATGTAAAAGTATAGTGAAGTTTTTATTTAAATTAATTAACAATTATTTCTCCCTTCATATAAACATATTATATAATCAAATTGTGATAGTTTTATGTTTGTTTTGTAAAAATATAATGAAGTAAAAAAGATAAAATAATTAATTTACCATTATAAACTAATTATTTTATCTTTTTAAATATATATTTAAAATTACATATTATTTATCTTTCTATATCCTGTTTATTTTTTTCTATAACTTTTTCTTTAACCTTTTTTATAGGTTTTTCTTTTATTGATAAGTCTTCTTTTATTTTAGTTTTGCTTTCTTTTATATTATCACTTTTAACTTTTTCATTAACTTTTTGTTTATTTTCTATAACAACTGTTTTAGTTAAATTGTTAATTTTTTTCTGCTCTATAATAGGATTTAATTGAAAACGTATAAAATATTCAATATATCTTTCTACTGCTTCTTTTCTTTTTAATTTTTTTCTAGATTTTTTAGGTTCGATAGTATCACATAAGAAAAATTCACCATTATCATATATTAATTCTTCATTTCCATCAACATATATTGTTCTATTATCAGGGCATGATAAATTTATATCATCTAATGCTTTTAAAAATTCTAAATTTTCATTTGCTTCTTTCATTACATTTGTTATTTGTTCTTTTGATATTTTATTTTTATTTTTTTTAATATCTTTAACAATATTTTTCATAACTTCATCTAAATTTTCAGCTATATTTTCTTCTGGCTTTTCTTCTCTTATTATTTCTTCACTCATATTTTACACCCCTTTATATATATTAGCACTTTTCAATTATATTTATAGATATATCAACAATTTCTTCTAATCTTTTAATATTTTTGCTAAGATACAAATATCCTAAAAAAGCTTCAAATCCTGTTGCTTTTTTATATTCTATAACATCAACATTTTTAGAAACAGTAACTATATTTGTATTTCTTCCTCTTTTATATATATTTATTTCTTCGTCAGTTAACTCATTAATTAAGGTATCCATAATTTTAGATTGAGCTTTTGCACTAACATACTTTATAGATTGTTTATGTAATATACCTGTTTGCATACTACTTTTACTTGCTAAATATGTACGTATATATACGTTATATATAGCATCTCCTATAAATGCTAATGTTTGATTTGAAATAATTTGTAAATCTATATTATCTAAATACTTGTCCACACTATTATCTCCCTTACTTACATATATACATTATATATTAATTTTATACAATTATCAATAGAATGTATTATTTTTATATATAATTATTGCAAATATGTTAAATGTATTATATAATATATTTGTTGGTAGTGTAAAATAGATTATGAAAAAATGAAAGTAAAAAAGAGCTACCAAAAG
>JAVVTJ010000043.1:0-10139 GCA_036653755.1 Clostridia bacterium | reverse complement strand
ATATAAATTACCAACAAGTGTAGTAACAGAATATGGAAAAACATTAGCAGATGTAAAATTACCAGCAGGATTTAGTTTCCAAGATGTATTAACTACACCAGTTGGAAATATAGGAAAAAATACATTTAAAGTAACATATACACCAACAGATACAGTAAATTACAATGTGGTAAAAGACATAGATTTAATAGTAACAGTAGTAGATACAACAGCGCCAGTAATAACACTTAATGGAGAAAAAGAAGTTACAATTGATATGGGTACAACATATTTAGATCAAGGTGTAATAGTAACTGATAATTATGATAGAGATATAACTAACAAATTAGTAACAATAAATCCAGTAGATGTTAATAAAGATGGTACATATATAATTACATATAATGTAACAGATATAAATGGTAATAAAGCTGTAGAAGTTACAAGAAAAGTTATTGTAATAGATACAACAAAACCTACTATAACATTAACAGGAGTAAATCCACAAGTTATTGAAGTACATGGAATATATACTGAACTAGGAGCAACAGCAGTTGATAATAAAGGCAATAAATTAGATGCTATAGTAATAGATATAACTAATATAAAACTTGATGTAGTTGGAACATATAAAGTTATATATACAGTATCAGATAAAGATGGATTAACTAGAATAGTAGAAAGAATAGTAAATGTTGTAGATACAACAAAACCAACAATTAAACTTAATGGAAATAAAGAAATTAATGTGGAATTAGGATCAACATATCTAGATGCAGGAGCAGTAGTAACTGATAATTATGATAAAGATACTAATATTACAGGTAAGCATAATATAGATACAAAAGTTGTTGGTACATATACAGTAACATATAATGCAAAAGATACAAATAATAATAAAGCAGATGAAGTTACAAGAATTGTACATGTAATAGATACAATAGGACCAGAAATGAACTTTGAAGGTGCAGCTGAAATTGATATAACAGTAGGAGATACATATACAGATAAAGGTTTCACAGCAACTGATCCTAGTGGTATTAAATCACAAAAAATAGTATCTGATTATGTAAATACAAATTTAGTTGGTATATATAGAGTAGTATATGAAGCAGTTGATAATTATGGAAATGTATCAACATTAACAAGAATAGTATACGTAAATGATAAATTACCAATAATATATGCATCTATGTATAACAATACAAAAAGTGAAAGATTAACAAGTACTACATATAACGCATTTATTCAACTTCTTTGGGAGAAAAATAGTGCTAAAATAAAGCTTAGCAAAGATGGTGGAGAATTAAAAGATGCTATTGTAGGAGAATTACTAAAAGATGGAAAATATGTATTACAAGTATCATCACGTAATAATAAAGTAGAATATAATTTTACAATAGATACAATATGTCCAGTTATAACTGGAGTAGAAGCACTTGGAAAATATGAAGTAGGTACTACATTCACATGGGATGAGGGTATAGTAGCATTAACATGTAATGGAATTTCAGAAGAAATTGATTCAACTACAAAATCTTATACTTTAGTAAAAGAAGGAAAATATTTATTAAGTATTACAGATGCTGTAGGAAATAAAAATGAAATATTCTTTACAGTAACTCCAAAAATATAGTATTGTAAAATTTTAAAATACGAGTTTTTAATATGAAAACTCGTATTTTTTATTATATATTAAAATTACATATATCGTATTGTATACGAAATATTGGTTACATAAAACAAAAAATATAAAAAATGAAAGAAATTTAATCAAAAACAATAAAAAAATCAAAGTTATGTTGACAAAACACTAAAAATGTAGTATCATATATATGTATATAAAATATAATAGGGGGAATTATTTTGAAAAAATCAATATTTATAACAACAATTTTTTTAGTAGTTTGTTTATTTTTAAATATAACTACAATAAATGCTGCAACAGCTGCAAGTGCTAATATATCATCTAACAAATCAAATGTTACAGTAGGTGATACTGTAAATGTAACTGTAAATTTTACAGCGCCAGTAGGAGCTGCTGGATTTATATTTAATTATGATTCTTCGGTTTTTACTTGTTCATCAGTATCTAGTGGTGCAAAATATAATAAAGGTACAGGAAAAGTAGGACTTATATCAACAGATCCAATAAGCAGTGTAACATTTACTTTAAAAGCAGAAGTAATAGGAAATGGTAATTTTAGTATTTCTGGATTTACTTCAAGTGATGTAGATGGGAAAAAATATACTTCTTCTATTGGAAAAAGTTCAGTTTCTGTAACATCAAATAAAGTTCCAGATCCAGTAAAACCAAAACCAGTAGATCCAGATCCAGTAAAACCAAAAGATCCAGTAAAACCAAAACCAGTAAATCCACAACCGGTAAAACCAGAAGAAGTAAAACCAGAGGTAGTAAAACCAGAAGAAGTAAAACCAGAGGTAGTAAAACCAGAAGTTCCATCTAATGAGCAAGAAGAAATAGATAGCTTAAAAAATACAAATAATGAATCAGGTTTTGGAAATTTTATAAAAAATTATTGGGCAATAATATTAATGTTTATAACAATAATAGCAGTGTCAATATTTATATTTTTTAAACGTAAGATGGCAAAATAGAAAAGAGGTGTAGTCATTTTGAAGACAAATAAAGCAAAATATATATGTATATCATTTATGTTAACTGTAAGTATTTTATTTATAGGTAATGATGTATTAGGAGCAAATATATTAGATAATGTATATCAAGATATTATACCTGGACAAGATATTTTAGTATTTACTGTAAATAATACAGATGAAGCAATAAAGTTTAAAGATGTTAAAAGTAAATTTAATCAAATTGGAATTAATGTAACAAATGCTGTACCGGATATTATTTGTACAGGAACTAGAATACAAACAGATTATAACAATAATAAAGTTTTTACTGCACTTATATATGGTGATGTAAATTCAGATGGTTGTGTTGATATTTTTGATTCACAATCTATATTACTACATGATGTATTTGGGGCGGATAAAGCATTAACAGGTATAGATTATATAGCAGGAAATGTTCTTAATGAAGATGACGTTTTAGATATATTTGATTCACAAAGAATATTAAGATTTTATGTAGGACTTGAAAAAGATTTAGTATTAAATGATAAACCTTTAAATGTAGATACAACTAAACCTATAATAACATTAATTGGAGAAGAAAATATTACTATTGAAGTAGGTTCAAAATATATTGATAAAGGTATAGTAGCAAATGATAATTGTGATGGTAATATAACATCTAAAGTAGTAGTAGGTGGTATAGTAAATGCAAATAAATTAGGTGTATATACTATAACATATAATGTAACTGATGCAAGAGGAAATAAAGCTACTCAAATTACAAGAAATGTTACAGTAGTTGATACAACAGCGCCAGTAATTACTTTAGATAATACAAATATTTATAATATGGAAATATTTGGAACAAAACCTATATTTAAAGCAACTGTTAAAGATAATTATGATAGTAATGTAAGTATTAAAATAACAGATAATATTGATGTAAATAAATTATCAGATAAATATATAGTAACATTTACAGCAACAGATTCAAATAATAATACTACTATAAAAACAATAACATTTGCAGTTAGAGATACAACAGCGCCAGTAATTACATGTGTTTCTTCTAATGTATATGAAATTAAATTAGGTGGAACAATACCTGAATTTACAGCAACTGTTAAAGATAATTATGATAGTAATTTAAATGTTACAATAACAAATAATATTGATGTAAATAAAGTATCAGATAAATATATAGTAACATTTACAGCAATAGATTCAAATGGTAATAGTTCAATTATTGATAAATTCTTTAAAGTAATTGATACAACAAAACCAACAATTACTATAGATAGTGCAAATGTTTATAGTATGGAAGTAAATGGTATAATACCTGAATTTAAAGCAGTAGCTAAAGATAATTATGGAAAAGATGTATCAGTAGTTATAACAAACAATATAGATGTAAAATTATTAGGAAATAATTATACAGTAACATTTACAGCAACAGATGTAAGAGGAAATATTGAAGTAAAAACAATAACATCTTTTAAAGTTGTAGATACAACAAAACCAGAAATTAAATTAAATGGAAGTAATGAAGTAACTGTTATAACTGGTAAAGGTTATATTGATGCAAAAGCAATACTTACAGATAATTATGATAATAATAAAGAAATTGAAGGATTAATATATGAAGATGGAAAAACTTTAGTAACTAAAATTGATACATCAAAAGTTGGATATTATGAGATCAAATATAACGATAAAGACTTAAATGGAAATATTGCTAATGAAATTATAAGAAAAGTATATATTCGTAATGAAGTTAAAAATTTAATATATACTGATTCAATTGTAGAAAAACAATTATTTACTAATTCTAAAGATAGTATATTATTAAATAAAATAAAGATAAATAAAGATGAAGTACTATATAATGTAACAGATTTAAAAGTACAAATATTAAAAGATGGTATTACAGTTTTATCTTCAAAAGATTTAGATATACAATTTGTTAAAAATGGAGAGTTTTTTGATATTATGTGTAATACTAAAAATGAAATAGGAAGTATTTCAATTACTCCATATATAGGTACAGATTTTGCAAATTCTACAATAAAGGGAGTTTCAATACCTTTAAGAGTTATTAATGATGTTGATAAATCTACTTTAACAGATGATTCAAATAATACATTACGTAAAAATATTGAATTTATGTTTGGATTAAATATAGTTGATATAATGTCTAAAGAAGTTATATTAAATAAAACAGATACAACTAATATTGCAGATGGACAAATTATAATAAACAAAGAAGGCAATTTTGATATTAAATTAATGACAATTATTGATGGTAGTAATAATATAATTCCATGTACTGACAATTCAAAAGTAAAATATATAGACATTATTCCATCTAGTGATGGCAATGAGCCAGTAGGTATAATTAAAATTACTATAAAGAATGTAACATATGAATTTAAAGTTGAAAAATCAATTTTGAAAAAAATTAATTTAAAACATACTAATATAACAATGAAATTATCTGATCCATCAAATTACTCAACAGATAAAGTTAAAAATAAAGAAATAATTAGAAAAGCAGAAGGAAATTTAATATATACATTAATTCCTATTGAATTTTTAAGAAATGATACTCAAATATATGATAAAATGACTGTAGGAAATGTACAAGTTACACAAGGAAATATATTTTCAGAACGTGTAAAAAATACAGTAACATTTAGTTCAAATAATAAAGCATTAGTAGCTCAACTAAAATTATATGCAATAGAAGCTGATAATTCTTTAGTTGATGTTACTACTAAGACAGCTCGTAGATTTGATTATATAGGATTCTATTTTACTGAAGAACTTAAAAATACTCAAATAACAATTAACTATAGTGATATTATAGATAGTAGTTTACTAGGATATGTAGAGAGTAAAACAATTACAATAAATTAGTATATATAATTATTACAATATATAAAGAATACGTTAATTTTGATATTAACGTATTCTTTCATATATTGCTAAATAAGTAAAAAATGTTAAATATGTATACTATATTGCAAATAATATATAAATTCTTTAAATGTCATATTACAAGTCTTAAAATACATTTTAAGCTTTTAATAGTTTATATGTACAAATATAATTTTAAATACTTGAAATATGTATATAATTGTTGTATAATAGTAACATATATAATTTATTGCGGGCTTAGTATAGTGGTAGTATAAAAGGCTTCCGATCTTTTGACGTGGGTTCGATTCCCATAGCTCGCTCCAATTAAAAATTAGTTAAATTTTAATGCTAGAATTAATAACTTCTAATAATATCAGTGTGTTTATTATAGTTTTGTTATTACAAAATATTCCTTTTAATACAATAGAACTCTTTTATTTCATTTTCATATAATATATTGATACGAAAGTATTAAAGGAGATAATGAAAAATGAATAAAAAGACAAATAATAGATTGCATATAAATAAAGCTTTAATAGTAGGTCCATCTTTAAATTTTACAAAAATTGGACCTCAGTTTGTAAATATTGGAGGTGGAACTAATTATCAAATAACTTCTACTAATAATGGTACAGAAAATTTAACTAATTGGTCTATTACAGATACTTTTCCAACACAAATAAACATGCTTAGAGTATCGTTTACAAATGGATCTTCTTCTAGTTACAATATATCAATTAGAACATCTGATGCACCTAATGTGGACAAACAGATTATTACAGGAGCTACAAATCCAATTAATAGTTTTGATTTAGCTTTATATACTCCACAAGGTGAACGAGTAATATCTATGAAAGTAACATCGTCCAATTTTACAGCAGGAACACCTGATAATGTTTTATTTGTTACAGGTATTATAAATACAACTGCAACTATTGGACAAAATATAACTAATACTGCTATAAATAGTGCAAGTTCTAGTATAGGTTTAATTACAGAATCTAGCTCATTTACTTCTAATATATTTGGTAATAATAAAAGTAGTATTGGAGAATTTGTGTGGAATGATTTAAATGGAAATGGTATTTATGATGTAGGAGAGCCGGGTATAAATAATGTTACTGTTGAATTATATGATAGTACAGGAACAACTTTACTAGATACAATATCTACTGGAAATTATGGAGATTATCCTGGATATTTTATATTTAGTTTACTTTCTCCTGGAACGTATTTTGTAAAATTTATTCCACCAGTAGGTTATAGTTTAACTACTCAAAATTTAGGTTTTAATGGAAGTACACCAGATCCAATAACTGGTTTTACAAATCCAATTGTTTTAGGAGTAAATGAATTTAACAATTATAACAATGCAGGAGTATTTTCAACTAATAAAGGTCAAATAGGAAGTTTTGCATGGAATGATTTAAATGAAAATGGCATTTATGATGGTGTAGAACCAGGTATAAATGGAATAAATGTAGAGTTATATGATGCATCAAAAACAAATTTATTAGCTTTAACAGTTACTGCAAATAATCTTTCTAATCAACCTGGTTATTATAATTTTACAAATTTAGCAGCAGGATCATATTATATAAAATTTATACCTACTGCTGGGTATAGTATAACAACGCAAAATTTAGGCCCAAATGGAAGTACGCCAGATCCAGTTACAGGATTTACAAATTTAATTACTTTAATATCACAAGGAATAATTAGTACAATTAATGCCGGAGTATTAGCACCTTGCATGCCACCTGTTATTAATACTACTGTTTATTGTGTAAAACAAGATTCAATTTATGATCCTATGCAAGGAGTAACAGCATTTGATTGTAAAGGAAATAATATAACTGCTAATGTAATTGTAACTGAAAATACTGTTAATACTGCTAAGTTAGGAAAATATGCTGTAACATATAAAGTAACTGATTCAAGAGGTCAAATAACTACTAAAACAATTAAAGTAACAGTATATGCTCCTAGTCCATATGAACAAGTAATGATTGATTTAATAGAATCAGTAGCTTTAGAACAAACAGGAATTTCTCATATTATAAATGCAGAAGGTGAAAAAATTCAAAAAGTATTACAAATAGGTGCTAGTAATGAGCAAATATTAGCAGTAAATAATTCTGTAAAAAGTACACTAGATTCAATTGCAAAATTAGAAATGATATTTGAACAAAAATTATCAATTTGTAAATGTAAAAATAATGTATGTAATTAATAAAATTAAATAATTAAAAAGATTAAAGTTTATATTTTATAAAATTTAATCTTTTTAATTTATAAATAATAGTTTTGACTTTTATTAAATAGTGAAAATTAAAAAAATTAAGAAATATTGACATTTCACGTATTTATGATATAATATTAAAGTATAATTAAAATTTAAAATTGTAGAAAAGGAGATAAAATAAATGGTCAAATTAAGAGCAATATTTAGTAAATCAAAAGAATCTATATATTTATCTCAAATAGATATGATGGGTATTTTTGAAAAATCTTTTAAAAGAGCTAATATACCTTTTGAATATACAAAACTACCCAATTCAAGACCTAATATTGTATTTGCAACTCAAATAGAGATTGGCATCGAAAGTATGGGAGATATATTTGAAATAGTACTTATAGAAAAATTGCCTATAACTTATGTAATAAGAGAATTAAACAAATATTTACCTGCTTCAATTACAATACTTTCAGCAGAATATATAAATTTGCAAGAAGAAAGTATAGTATCTAGAGTATATGCTTCAATATATACAATAGAAATATGTTATACAAATGAAATGATAATTAATAAAAGTATTAAAGATATAGAAGATTTAAAAAAATATTATAATGCTAAAATGTATGAATATTTATCACAAGAATTTTTATTAGTAATAAAAAAATCTGAAGAAAGAATGGAAAGAATAGATATAAAACCATATATTTATGATTATAGTTTTTTATTTGATGGTAAACTTCAATTAACTGTACAAACTACAAGTGAATTTAAATTAAATCCTGATTATTTAATGATTGGTTTTAATGAGTATATATCAAATGAAGTACAATATATAATAAGAAGAGAAAAAATATTATTTAAATAATATTTAATAAAAAAGCAAGAAATTTGTAAAAATTGTAAAAAATTAAATACTACTATTGACATATAGTAAATTATTAAGTATAATATAGTTGTACTAATTGTAGGAAGGCGGTGTAATATTATGACAATAACAGATATAAGAGTTAGAAAAGTAATTTCTCAAAACAGAATGAAAGCAATAGCTTCTATAACAATCGATGATGTATTCGTAATACACGATATAAAAATTATCGAAAGTGATAAAGGTCTATTCATTGCTATGCCTAGCAGAAAAACTCCAAACGGAGAATTCAAAGATATAGCTCATCCAATAAACACTGAAACAAGAGAAATGATACAAGCTAAAGTTATAGAAAAATATAATGAAACTGAAGAAGCTGAACCAGTAACAACAACTGAAGCTTAAAGTTATATATTGCTTGTAAAAAGAGGACATTTTGTCCTCTTTTTTGTCGTAATTTGTATTACGATTTTTCTTTACTTTTGCTGTACACTATGTTAAAATATATATATGAATTTTAATCTTAAAAGCAATCTAAAAAAAGTTTTATCTAAGTATAAAATATTATTAATTATAATTGTTATTTTAATTTTTTCTATAAGGATAATAAATTCAGTATATATTTTTAATTATAAATATAATGAAAATAAAATACCTTTATCTATGAATTTAAGTATTATTAGTAAAGAAAAGGAGAGTGAAACTTACGTAAGTTATTTAACTAAGCTAAATTATAAAGAAGGTTATAAAGATAAATTTTTATTATATATATATATGGATAAAAAAAATAAAGAAAATATTTCTGATTTTATTAATAAACATAACAAATATAAATATGGTGATATAATTTGTGTAAAAGGAAAAATTGTATATCCTAATAAACTAAATAATTTACATGAATTTGATTATAAATTGTATTTAAATTCTAAAGATATTGTAGCAAGTATAATGACTGTTGATTCTATTAAAATATCAGAGAATAAATTTAGTTTAATTAAATATGTAAATAATTTTAAAGAAAATATTGAAAATAAAATAGATGATAAAATACCAGAAAAAGAAGGTAATTTATTTAAAAGTATGGTATATGGTAATGATAAAAATTTAGACGAAAATATAAAAAAAAATTTTACAAAATTAGGACTTTCACATTTAATTGCAGTTTCTGGTAGTAATGTTAGTATCGTTTTAGTTATTATAAAATATATATTAACTAAAATAAAAGTAAAAGAAAATAAATCTAATATAATATCTGTTATATTTGTTTATTTGTTTTGTATATTGTGTAATTTTGAAATATCTGTAATACGTGCTTCTTTAATGATTTGTATAGTTTTAATATTTCCATTTAAAATAAATAAATATATTTTAATGTGTGTAACTATTTTTATTATGCTATATTTAAACCCATATGTTATATTTAATATTTCATTTATATTATCATTTATTGCAACTTTTGGTATTGTATTATTTAATAAAAGAATTTTTAGTTTTTTTAATTTGTTATTAGTTAAAATATTTAAACTTGAATAT
>JAVVTJ010000042.1:0-10146 GCA_036653755.1 Clostridia bacterium | reverse complement strand
TTGAATTAATAAAAAATAACCAAATATTGACATTTAACTAAATATGTAGTATAATATAAATATAACTTTAATTTTAGAATAATCAAATTTGATTTTATTTTAGTTCCTTATTTTTATGAAATTAACTGCAAAAGTAGTTAAAATATATTTTAAAAGGAGAAACATTATGAATGCAATTGCAAGTAAAAAAAAGAAAGGCCCGCTGAATTCTGTAATATTTAGAGGTAATATCGAATATGAAGTTAACAAGATCCTTAGCACTATTGAAAATGGAAATTCAAAGCTTGATACAATCGTGATGGTTTATTGGCCTGATGGTAGTAATTTTGAAAGACGAGTATACACTATGGAAACTTCTAATCAAATTGCCATACGTGTACTGGAGTTTAATAAGAGATATTCTCAGGTTACGATGAATCTTAATATGTCAACATACAACGATGGCTTTGAAAAAGAAAGAAAGAAAATTTCTATCTATATTTCAACGAACTAAAATACTGTCAATGTGACATCAACTAATAGTTGGTGTCACATTTTTTATATATTAACAAATTTTAAGAAAAACAATATGAAATATTGATTATTGCTCATTTGTGTGTTATAATTGTATTACTTTATTTGTAATATAAAGTAATACACACACAAATGTAGTCTTTACTTCTTCCATTATGGTTGTAAAAGATGTAGATATTTGTGGCGGAATAAAAAGAAGGAGGAAATTATTATGTCAATTATACCTATGAAATCAATGCTAGAAGCAGGTGTCCATTTTGGACATCAAACAAAAAGATGGGATCCAAGAATGGCTCCATATATATTTACTGCAAGAAATGGTATCTATATATTAGATCTACAAAAAACATTAAAAAAAGTTCAAGAAGCATACAATTTAACTAAAAAAGTTGTAGCAGAAGGTGGTACAATTTTATTTGTTGGAACTAAAAAACAAATACAAGAAACTATTAAAACTGAAGCTGAAAGATGTGGAATGTTTTACATTAACAGTAGATGGTTAGGTGGAACTTTAACTAATTTAAATACTATAAAAAAGAGAATAACTAGATTAATTGAACTAGAAAAAATGGAAGAAGACGGTACTTTTGAAGTATTACCAAAAAAAGAAGTAACTGGTCTTAAAAAAGAAATGGAAAAATTAAATACTAATTTGGGTGGAATTAAAAATATGGATAAGCTTCCATCACTTGTATTTTTAGTAGATTCTAAAAAAGAATATATTTGTTCAAAAGAAGCTAGAAAATTAAATATAACTACAATTGGATTAATTGATTCAAATTGTAATCCAGAAGATGTCGATTATGTTGTTCCAGGTAATGATGATTCAGTAAGATCAGTAGCTTTAATAGCTAGTAAAATAGCGGATGCTGTTTTAGAAGTTAAAGAAGGAAATACTGAATTTGCTGAGGATGAAGATGATGTTACAATGGCAGCATTAGTTGCTGAGGTTGGAGTAGATAAAATAGAAAGAAAACAAAGACCAAATAATAGATTTAATAGAAATAATAATTATGATAGAAATAATAATTATGATAGAAATAATAATTATGTTAAAAAAGAAACAGCTGAAATAAAAGAATAGGGGGAGATTAACTATGGCAGTAACCGCTGAACAAGTTAAAGAATTAAGAGATAGAACTAGTGCAGGAATAATGGACTGTAAAAAAGTTTTAGTAGAAACTGATGGAAATATGGATAAGGCAATAGAACTTTTAAGAGAAAGAGGTATTGCAAAAGCTGCTAAAAAAGCTGGTAGAGTTGCTAGTGAAGGTTTAGTAGAAGCATATATTCATAATGGAAAATATGGTAGTTTAGTAGAAGTTAATTCAGAAACTGATTTTGTTTCAAATAATGATGATTTTAAAGCGTTTGTAAAAGATATTGCTATGCATATAGCTGCAATTGGTCCTAAATATGTAAGAAGAGAAGAAGTACCTACAAGTATTGTAGAAAATGAAAAAGAAACATTAAAAGCACAAGCTTTAAATGAAGGAAAACCAGAAACAGTTGTTGAAAAAATGATTGAAGGAAGAATTAATAAATTTTTTGCTGAAATTTGTTTATTAGAACAACCTTTTGTTAAAAATCCTGATATAACAGTTGGACAGCTTTTAACTGATCTTATTTCAAAAATTGGTGAAAATATAGTAATACGTAGATTCAGTAGATTTGAAAGAGGCGAAGGTATAGAAAAAGAAGAATCTAACTTTGCTGATGAAGTAATGAAACAAGCTAATATGTAAAAAAATAGCGATATTTAATAAATATCGCTATTTTTTTTATTTAATGTTTTTTCAAATGCACTTCCTATATTCAATAAAAAATTTAATAATTTATTTTTTAACTTTTTAAATAAAAAATTAAATTTACTTATATATTCTTCTTCTGGAACAGTTATATCAAGTACTGTTTTAGTTAAAGTATTAAGAGAATCTTCAACAGTTATTGAATAACTAGAACTTCCATTTAAATCCCAATTGTTATTATTATCCATAAAACACAAATATAAAGTTTCTGTATGTAACAATTCAAGAGAAGTGCAATAACATTTCTCATCACTGTGAGTACATAAATCTAAGTAAATAACAGTTTTGTCTAGCCATAAATTACCATAACCATAATTTAAAATAATTTTATTACTTTCTACTAACTTTCCGTAATATTTTATTATTATATTTTCTCCTTTATTTAAGTCTCCATAAATGCTAAATGTATCATTACTAAATGTAAGTTTTAAATTATTGCCTTTTTTAATATATGTTGTACATTTACAACTAATGCTATTATTCATATAACTTACCCCCTTTTATTTGCTTATATTTTATATTATTTGACAACATAATTCAACACATTCGACATTAGTATACAAATTATAACAAAACTATACAAAAAAATAAGTAAAGAAGAAAATATTGCTAAAAAATATTATAATAATTACAGTAATATTGACATAAATTTCTTGATTTTTATACATATATGTGATAACATATATGTATTAGAAAACGGTTAGGTGATAATTTATGTTAGATTTTTTAAAACCATTTTTTTGGGATATTGATATATCTACATTAGATTTAAAAATTCATAAACAAAGTATAATATCTAGGCTATTTAGTTATGGTGATGATGAGACAGTTAAGTGGGTTTTAAAAATATATACAAAACAAGATATAATTGATTGTGCAAAAAATAGTAGACAATTTACTAAAAAAGCAGCAGAATTTTTAAAAAATGTATATGACTTAAAAGAAGATGAAATGATATACTATATAAACGCCAAAAAAATGGGTAATTATTATTTTATATAAAGGAGATGTAATTATGTATTGGAATACGATAGATAAATTTAGAAAATTAGTACTAAAAAAAATAGTTGAATCTTTTCCACTCGATGATTATTATATGGCAGGTAGAACTGGAATATCTCTTCAATGTGGATGTAGAATGTCATATGATTTTGATTTTTTTACTCCCTTTAAATTTGATAGTTCAAATTTGTCGCATCATTTATCTAAACTGGGGGATTTTAAAGTTATATATGAAAAAGGAAGTACTTTACATGGTATATTAGATGGAATAAATATAACTTTTTTGTATTATCCAAATCCAATGTTAAAAGAATATGTTTTTGATGATGAAATTGAGGGATTAAAATATGCAAGTTTAATGGATATTGCTGTTATGAAATTAGTCGCGTTAAGTTCAAGAGGTGCTAAAAAAGATTATTATGATTTATGTTATATGGCAAAATATCAAGATATTAATTTAGTTGATGCTTTTTATCTTTTGGATAAAAAATTTATAGATAAAAATATAAATGAAATACATATGTTGCAAAGTTTAACATATTTTGATGATGCAGAAAAAGAAGCAGATTTAGATATGATTGAAATAATATCGTGGAAAGATATTAAACAATTTTTTATAAATTTACAAAAAGAAATATATAGTGTATATAATAAATAGAAAGAGGGATTTAAAATGGAGTTTAAAGCAAATGAAGGTAAAAAAACAGAAATAATCGTTGGAGGAAAAAAATATTTAAGACATGCAATACATACACATTATGTACAATTAGGTGAAAATTACAATAAAATAATTGAAGATTATGTTAAAGGATTATATAAAGATGGTGATATTGTTTCTATAAGTGAAAAAATAATTGGATTATGCCAAAAGAGAGTTGTATACAAAAAAGATGTAAAAGTTGGATTACTAGCAAAGTTTTTATCAAAATTTGCTATGAGAACAGATGCTGGTGTTGGTGTAGATAGTCCATATAAAATGCAATTTGCTATAAATATTTGTGGTGGTTTTAAAGTGTTATATGCAGCAATTATGGGTGGATTTGGTAAATTATTTGGTAAAAAAGGTATTTTCTATGAAATAGTTGGTCAAGAAGTTAGTGGACTAGATGGCTTTTATGGAAAAGTATTTGAAGATTATGCTGAATTTGGAATAAGAATACCAGAGAATCCAAATGGTGTATGTGATGAAATATATGGAAAAACTGGTGTAAAAGTTATGATAGTTGATGCTAATGATATAAATGTAGAAATACTTGGGAAATGTAGTGAAATTAAAAAAAGTGTTGATGAATTGAAAGCATTAATTATTGATAATCCAGCAGGACAATCTAAAGAATTAACACCTTTAATACTTATAAGAGAAGAAATATAATTATAAATATATATTATATAAGGAGGTTTTTGTGGAAAGTAAAAATGATGAAACAGATAAAAATGCTATCCAATCAGCATATATTGAAGAAAATAAAATTATTAATGATGAAACAAAAATTTCTGAAAATAATGAAATAAGTTTAGAAAATAATAGTAATAAAGAGGTAAAACATCATAGACAAGAATTAATTATTAAAGAAGATAAAAAAAGAAAAATTTTCATTTTCATTTTCATTTTTTCTATCGTTACTATTTGTATATTATTAAGTATAATAGCTATTTTAAATAGATTTAATACAAATGTATATAAAAATGTATATATTTTTGGTGAAAATATATCTAATTATACATCTGAAGAAGTTATTAATTTTTTAGATGAAAAATCTAAAATTATCAGTAGCACTAAAATAGATGTATATCAAGGTGAAAAAGATATATATGATGTAAAATCTGAAGATATAGATTTTGTAATAGATACTCAAAAAACTAGTGATAATGTAATGCAATTTGGTAGAAAAGATAATATATTTGTAGATAATTTTAAAATATTAAAAGCTTTTTTTACAAAAAAAGAAATAGATGTAGAATATAAATATTCTAATGAAAAATTAGATACCATGATAAAAAATATAGATTTAACTATAGAAAATAGATTTGTAGATGATTCATATAGTTTAGACGAAATCAAACATATACTTATTATAAAAAAAGGTATAACAGGAAATAGTATAGATTATAATAAATTTAAAGATGATATTATAGCTATACTTAAATCTAGAAATACAAATAATTATAGTTTAGATGTTATTATAAAAAAGCCAAAAGAAATAGATATAAATAAACTATATACTGATGTGAAAAGAAGTCCTGAAGATGCACGTATTGATAATACAACATTACCACCACAATTTATAAATGAAAAAGTAGGATATGATTTAGATATACAAAAATTAAATAATATATTAAATTTAGATGAAAATAAAGTTGAAGGTAAAAGTATTGAATTTAATTTAATTACATTAGAGCCAAAAATTAAATTATCAGAGATTAACTATACATTATATAATGATAAATTAGCAGGTTATACTACATATTTTGATTCTTCACAAAAATCAAGAGGAAACAATATAGAAATAGCTTTAAAATATTTAAATGGTTCAATTATTATGCCAGGACAAACGTTTTCATTTAATGATAAAGTTGGAGAAATAACTCAGTCAAAAGGATATTTACCTGCTGCAACATTTAAAGGTGGTAATATTGTAAATGAAATAGGTGGTGGAGTTTGTCAAACTTCTTCTACGTTATATAATGTAGCACTTATGTCAAATTTAGAAATAATTGAAAGACATCAACATGGATTACCAGTAGGATATGTTCCTCCAAGTAGAGATGCTACAATATATGTTGGAGTATTAGATTTAAAAGTTAAAAATAATAGAAAATATCCAGTTAAAATAGTTACTGTTTATAGTAAGGCTGGTAATATGAATATAAGTATGTATGGAACAAAAGAAAAAGAAGAATATGAAATAACTTTATCTTCCAAAGTGTTAAATTATATACCATTTAGTACAAAATATATAGCAGATAATAATACTAAAAAAGATACAAGTTATATAGTTTCAAATGGTGTTAATGGTTATACTTCACAATCATATATAACAAAAAAATTAAATGGTACAATTGTAAGTTCTAATCTTTTAACAAAAGACACATATAAACCACAGCAACAAGTTGTTAATTATGGAATTAAAGAAACAAATATTAGTATATATTAATAGACTAATATTGTAATAAATATTAATATATAGTATAATCTAATATATAAGGAGAGGTGTAAATAAATGCAACCATTAATACAAATGAACAAATTTGAAATAATTGATATGCCTGGAATGAACACAATAGGTTTTGTTGTTGAAAAAAACGAAGATGAATATAGAAAAGGAAATGTTTTTTTATCATTACAAAAGATTGATCCAATAGATAGTCAAGAAGAAGGAAAATTGAAAAAAATATTTAATGTAATATGTGCAGGAGAAGAAAAACAATTAATTGTTTTGCTTACTCTTACTAAATCCAAAGCAATACTAAGTACTGGAGAATTGACAGCAGAAGGATTTAATGCAACTGAATCAAATATTCCTCTAAGTTATGGAACAATATTTAATCAAACTGGTATTGAATATAAAGAAGTGCAGTACAATCCTGATATGAAAAGACATTTTTCTATCGTAGATACACAAACAGGTGAGGAAGTATTACCATCAGTATATATGGATCATATAACTAATACAATAAAAGGTAGTTGTAAAATATTACCAAATAGAGCATATATAGTTTTAGAATTAAAATATAATGTAATAAATGAGTAAAATACAAGGAGGAAATTAAAATGAAGATGTCAGTTGATATAAATGCAATAGCTGTTCAAGGCGAATTATTACCAAATAAAATTAAAGATGAAGTTGTAAAAGGAATCACTTTAAAAGTTGGTAATGATAAATTACCAGAAATTAAAGAAAAAAATTATAAAGTTGCTGGTAAAAAAGAAAAAATAAGAAACGAAGAAGATGAACCAATAATTTAATTAATACAAAGGAAAGTAGGTACAATAGTGATTAATTCTATTAAAAACAAAAAAAAAGAAATAATAATATTAATAGTTGTTTATTTAATAATTGATATATTCGTAGTAGGTGCTTTTTTTGTATCTGGACTTGGAATAGGCAATGTAGATCTATTTACAAGAGTGTCTAAAATAATGGAAAATTTTATGACAAATTTTACTAATCCATTTGGAACAATAGAAAAAATAATTACTTCTAAAGCAGAATTTCAAACATTTTTAAATATATCTTTTTGGGTTTTAATAATATTTGTTATATTATGTATAATATATATTATTAAAAATGGAAAAAAATATGAATATGATGGAACTGAAAATGGTTCAAGCGAATGGAGTAAAGGTGGAGAAGAGTTTAATAAACTTTCTGACGGTAGTTCAATATTAAATAAAAAAGATGGCTTTATACTAAGTAAAACACATTACTTAGGTATAGATCAAAAAAAAGTTAAAGTAAATAAAAATATATTGGTTTTTGGTGGCTCAGGTACTGGTAAATCAGCTTGTTTTGTTAAACCTAATATATTACAAAAACTTGGTTCTTATGTTATAACAGATCCAAAAGGAGAATTGTATAGAGAAACATCTAATTATTTAAAATCTAATGGATATGATGTAAAAGTACTTAATTTAGTAGATCCAGATTATAGTAATAGATATAATCCATTAGCACATGTAAGAGATCATGCAGATGTTGATATAATAGCACATACAATAGTAATGGGTGGAGAAAATGATGGAAAAGCTTCAGATCCTTTTTGGGATAATACAGCTAAAATGTTACTTAAAGCTTGTATTTATTATGTAATATCTGTTCTTCCACCAGAAGAACAAAATTTATCTAGTTGTTTAAATATAGTAAGAGCAGGAGGTAGTGATGAAACTGTTTTCGACAAGTTATTTATAGATGAATTAAAGCCAGAACATCCTGGTAGAAAAGAATATGAAGGAATACGTCTTGGCGCTGATAAAACAAAGCAAAGTATTGCTATTTCATTAGTATCTAAATTAACACATTTTGATACTCCAAATATGATGAAGCTTACAACATCAAATGATATTGAATTTGAAGATTTAGGTAATAAACTTACAGCAATATATGTTATATCTCCTGATAGTCATAGTACATATAACTATATTTTAACAATATTTTATGGACAACTTTTGCAAAGGTTATATTCACAAGCAGATAGAAATGGTGGAACATTAAATAATCCTGTATATTTATTATTAGATGAATTTGCAAATATTGGTAAAATACCGGACTTTAATCAAAAATTAAGTACTAGTAGAAGTAGAGGACTTAGTATGTCAATTATAGTTCAAAGTTTAGATCAATTAGTGGATTTATATAAAGATTTATATGAAAATATAATTGCAAACTGTGATACACAACTTTTTTTAGGAAGTCAGTCCATAAAAACATGTGAATATTTTTCTAAAAGTTTAGGACAAAAAACTATTAAATTTAATAGCAGATCAGTAAGCAAAGATAAAGATGAATGGAATAAGCAAGGTGTTAGTATAAGTGAACAACGTCAAGGAAGAGAACTTATGACTGTTGATGAACTTAAAAGATTAGAATTTGATGATGAAATAATTTTAATTAGAGGACTTAAACCTATTAAAGCAAAAAAAGCGTGGTATTTTAAATATCATAAACAAAGAGATATTGCAAAAGCTTTAGAAATAAAAGATTTATCTGAAATGATAAAACCTGAAACAGTAGAAGTTTGTACAATGGATGTTATGGGTCATTTAGAAAAAAGATTAAAAGTTGCTAAAGAATCAAATAATACTCAAAAAAATACTGCAAATATATTACAGAGCAAAAGTAATGAAAAAACTAGTGAAGAAGTTGATTTACAAAAAGAACTAGAAGCAAAATTTGATGAACTATTTGGAACTACTGAAAATCATTAACTTAAAATGAGGAGTGAATTTTATGATACACAATATTTTAACTATTTTTATTGCTTTTATTATATATGCATTTATTGGATGGATCTTTGAAGTTATATGTGTTGCATTTATTGAAAAAAAGTTTGTAAATAGAGGATTTTTAATAGGACCATATTGCCCAATTTATGGATTTGGATCTATAACAATGACATTACTATTACAAAAATATAAAGATGATATAATGATACTTTTTGTAATGTCTGTTGTTATATGTAGTATATTAGAATATATTACAAGTTATATTATGGAAAAATTATTTAAAGCTAGATGGTGGGATTATAGTCATAAAAAATTTAATATAAATGGTAGAATATCATTATATAATAGCATAATATTTGGTATATTTGGTTGTTTAATAATATTAGCTATTAACCCTATGATTATAAAAATTATTAATTTAATTCCTAACATAATGTTATATATAATATCTTTTGTTTTATTTTGTATATTTATTATTGATAATATTATTTCTTTTAAAATAATAAATGGTATGAAAAATACTGCATATCAAATAAAAAAAGATAATACGAGTCAAATAACTGAAAAAGTAAAAGAAATATTAAAAAACAAATCAATACTTAGTAAACGTTTAATAAATGCTTTTCCTAATTTTTCATCTACACTCAAAACAAAAGCAGATGAAATAGAAGAAAAAAGAAAACAAATAATTGAAAAAATAAATATAGCATACAAAAAAAAGTAGTAATGCTATATTCTATAAAGTATTTCAATGGTAATTATTGTTATTTTAACTAAATATTAAGAAAATAAATGAAAATACTTGTATTTTGAAATATGTGTGTTATAACCCGAGTTTGCCTAAAAAAATAGTCAAAAACATGCTGTAGTTGCAATGTT
>JAVVTJ010000041.1:0-10204 GCA_036653755.1 Clostridia bacterium | reverse complement strand
TATTAGAGATACTGGTCTTAGTAAAATGACAGTTTATAAATGGTGGGATAATAAAGATAAAAAGCCTTAAATTACAGGGCCTTAAGAACAAATAATATAAGTAGTAGGTATTAGCAGTACTACAGCATTTGAAAGAAATATATAGTATTAAAAAAGAATGGTTTAATATAAAATGGAACCTATAAGATAGCCACTTATAAAAGAGAGCCTATCTATATAGGTTCTTTTTTTGTACAATAAGTTTATGAGATGAATTAGTTATGAGTAAAATAAGATTTTCAAAGTATGAAATAGATACATTATCTAAGAATAAATATGTACTTAAGGTAAGTGAAAAAGCAAGAACATATACTAATGAATTTAAGATGCATTTCATTGCGGAATATAGTAACTAAAAATGAAATAATATCAAAACAAAATACTGAAATTGAATATTTAAAAGCTGAGGTAGAATTGCTAAAAAATTAGAGTTACAATAAAGGCAGGTGAAAAAAGGTAAATTAATAGCAGCACAAGCATTTACATTAATAGAATCGATAGTTAAGCAACTACCACTAAAGAATGTAATTAAACAAATCTGCATTGTAGCAGAAGTTTCCCGTTTCGGATATTATATTACTTGAAGTCTAAAAATGATAGTTAAAGTCGCGAAAAGTAAGATGAAATACTTAAAAATAATGTTTTAAAGGCATTTGATTATAGAGGTTATAAAAAAGAATCAAGATCTATTAAAATGATATTGAAGGAAAAATTCAATATCATCTATAGTAGCAAGCGCATACAAAGAATAATGAGAAAATTTAATATTGTTTGCCCGATTAGAAAACCTAATCCGTATAAACGTATAGATAAAGTTACAAAGGAATATACTGTGGTTCCGAATTTACTTAATAGAAATTTCAAGCAAGAAGTGCCTGGCAAGGTATTACTTATAGATATTATATTGATTATTATAACAATGAATGTTGTCAGTGGAACTTAAAAAAGCTGACTCCTGTTCAATACAGAAATCAGCTTTAGCGTCTTAACTATCTTTTTTTAAATGTCCTTGACATAGGTACCACTTTAAATATAAACTCATTCTTTTTTAATACGATATATTTCTTTCAAATAAATTATAATAGTTAAAACTTTAAAAATCTATCCAATTATATATTAGCAAAGACTCTTATTAGCTATTCTCTTTAATGAATACTGATTTCTTATTAAAAAGAAAAATCAGTAAAATTACCGGGATAATTAGTGATAATAGTAATTGGTTAAGATTAAATCCATTTGCAATAATTGAATAGTTAATGGAAATTATTATAGTAATAATATAAGCATATATTCCTACTAATTTTTTAAATAAAATTAAAATTAATGATATGGTTATTAATATAGTAATTACTAAACTAATTATTATTGAAGTGGTTGTTATATTAAATTTATTTAAAAAATCTTCTCCAAGTATTTGTTTTGTATTATCAGAAAAGTAAAATAAACTCCCAATAATACTAAAAAAATTGAATATTAATTGAATAATTGATATAGTTATAATTCCAAATCCTAACTTATTTTCTTTCATTATCTAATTCAGTCCTTTTGTTTAAAAATTTTTAAGTGTTTTAAAGCTAATAAAATAAAGTAGCTACACAATGTTATCATTAGTCCATAATCATGACCTGTGCAGTAAAGAATAATCCCAATAAGAGATGTAATTAGTAATATTAAACTAATAATTTTTTGATAATTATGCATAAGAATCACCTCATAAAATAAAATTTTTTAATTGAATAAAAAAGCTACGTTTAAAATAAAAAGTAATATAGGTATATATATACATATTTTTTTTGTATTAAAAAATTTTAAAAATATGTATATAATAAAACTTATTAATATACTAACTATTAATGTATTAATATTAAAAAATACCTTAGATGTATTAAAAATGTTCATATATATTATTAAAAAAATTGAATTTAATGTTAGTGGAATCGAAAATGATATATAACAAAAATATTTTAAAATATTTTTGTTTTCATTTGTAAGTTGAAATTCATTCAATTTCTTATTTAATAATGATATTAAAAAATATGTTAAATTTACACCTAATATTAATATTACTATATTTAATAGTAGTGATATTAAAACAAAAATAAGTTTCATATGTGATATGTATCCTAAATTACTTAATATAGGATTATTTAAGTTTAAGATTAGATAATATAGTCTAATAAAAGTAAACAATATAAATGTAAAAATAGATACATAGGTAAATTTGTTTAAAAATTTAGTATTACTCATAAATTATCCCCCTATGACAAATTTAATATAAATATAAGGCGTTATAAATGCTTCTATAAAAGCAGATAATAATAGAATCAAGAAAGAAAAAATAATATTACGTTTATCTTTAGGTGATATATATTCAAATTTTAATATTTTTAAAGTTATTACTGATAAAAATAAAAATGAATAAATTTCAGTAACACCATGAGGGATTATTAATAAAAAATGTTTTACATTGGTAAATTGGGATATTATAGCACCTAAATTATAACCATTAATAAATAAAAAAATATAAACTATATATTTACTAATAAAAATACTTGATAAAATTATTAAAAAACAAATGGTATTTTTAATAAGTATTGTAGAGAACAATTCAAATGAATTTAAATTAGTAGTATTACTAATTAACAAAGTTCCTTTATTAAATTTAAATAAAAAATTTATTAAAAATGAGAAAATAAAAGAAATCAAAAAAATAAAAAAAACTATTTTCTTTGTTGTAATTAAATTATTCATAAAAAATTACTCCTTAAATAAAAAATGATGAGCATAACTGCTCATCATTTTTTAGAGTTATGCAGATACAGCTCCTAGAGCGGAAATTGCAGCAGCACCCCATGCAGGAAGAGTTACTCCAAGAAGAGTTGCTACGACATCAGATATAGCACCTCCTGCTGATAAAGAATCTATTACACTAGACATAGCAGGTGGCTTAAGACCAAGCTTTTGAGCTATAAAATAAATGTTAATAGAAGCAATTGCAAACATAAATATAGTTATTGCACTAAGTATAGTTATTTTTTCAAGTTTACTTAAGTTTAAATTTTTTTGAACTAAATTAACCATTATAATACCTCCTTTTAATTGATAATAAAATTATTTATAAAATTATAGATCTATAATTAATAAAACAAAAGTTATTCCTATAAATATATAAAAAAATTACTATTATAGAAATATCTATTAAAATATAACATAAATTTCAATGTTTTTTAGGCGTTTTTTGAATTATTAACATATATTATAAAAAATGAAATAATTATATGGACATAGTAAAATTTTACTTTAACAAAGGAGATAAAAAGGATGAAAAAAAAATATATTATATTTATAAGTTTAATAATAATAGGTATTATTTCAGTAATAATTACTTGTTTATTTAGCTTAAAAGATAAAGATAATAAATTGTCAAATACAAAGACGTATACTATACCATCTGTAGAAAAAGTTTTTGTCAATGGCAAGGTAGAACCCCAAAAATCTAAAGATATATATTTAGATTTATCAAAAGGTGAAGTATATAAAGTATCTGTTAAAAGTGGTCAAAATGTTAAAATAGGGAATACTTTATTTACTTATAAAAATGATAAAGTAAAAGAACAAATTGAACAGATTGAGTTACAATTAAACTCTGCAAAAAAGCAGAAGGAACAGTTATTAACAGAACAAAAAGAATTAGAGAAAAAGCAAAATGAGGAGAAAGAGAAATTAGAATCATTAGGTAAAGGTAGCCAAGCGAAAGGCAATCAAAATATTTTAGTTAGTAATTCGAAAGAAGCACAAGATTCAAAAATATCTACTACAAATATTGATAATCAAATAGAACTTTATGAAAAGCAAATAGAAAATTTGGAAAAAAATGAATATGAAGAAGTAACAGCACAAATTAGTGGAAAAGTTATAATACATAATCAAAATAATAATGCTCAAGGTCCATATATGACAGTACAATCAGAAGATTTTTATGTAGATGGGACTGTAAGTGAAAAGGATCAGGCAAAATTAAAAAATAATCAAAAAGTTGACATAATAATACTAGCAACTAATAAAAATATGTCAGGTAAAATATCAAAAATTTCAGATATCCCAATAGAAAGTAATGCATTAATGGATAGTAAAGGAAATGCTACAGGAAATGCTACAGGAAATAATATGTCATATTATAAAGTGAATATTTCTGTAGATTCACAAAATGGATTAACAGAAGGATTTCATGTACAAGCATCAGTTCCATTAGATGAAAAGCCAATAGAAATTAATAAGGTAGCAATTCTAAATGAAAATGGTGGAAGTTATGTATTTAAAGTAGTTGATGGAAAATTAGAAAAACAAAGCGTAACTTATTCAGGTAAAAAAGATTCAAGTGATAAAGTAATAATAAATAGTGGACTTAACCCAAATGATGAAATAGTAGAAAATCCAAATTCAAATATGAAAGAAGGGACTACTATTTGAGTAAAATATTAGAGATAGAAAGCTTAAATAAGTATTATAAAATGGGCAAAGGAAAGCTTCATGTTCTAAAAAATATAAATTTAACAATAGAACAAGGAGACTTTATTATGATAATGGGTAAGTCAGGTAGTGGTAAAACTACACTTATGAATCTTTTAGGATTATTAGATAGCTTCGAAGAAGGAAGTTATATATTTAACGGAAAGGATGTAAGTAACTTAAAGGAAATCGAAAAAGCTGAAATCAGAAATGATTATATGGGATTTATATTTCAACAGTTCCATTTAATTGATTCTTTAACTATAGGTAAAAATGTTGAATTACCACTTCTTTACAAAGGGAATATTCCTAAGAAAAAGAGAGAAGAGCTAATAGATAAATATTTAGATATGGTTGGACTTTTAAATAAGAAAAATCAATTACCTCTTGAATTATCAGGAGGACAACAACAACGTGTAGCAATAGCAAGATCATTAATTAATGATCCATATGTAATTTTTGCAGATGAGCCAACTGGAGCTTTAGATAGTACAACAGGTATAGAAGTTATGAATATACTTAAAAGGTTAAATGAAGAAAATAAAACTATAATTATGGTAACTCACGATGAAGACTTAGTTGCATATGCTAATAAGGTTGTTCGTGTAAAGGATGGAATAGTTACAAAAGGAGATAACATATGTCAGTAACTAATTTATTAAGAACAGCAATTTCAAGTCTAAAGTTTCATAAATTGAGAACATTTTTAACTATGATAGGTATAATAATTGGAATCAGTTCAGTAGTTGCTATACTTTCAGTTGGGGATGGATTTAAAGAATACGTAGTTAAATCTTCTCAAGATACAAATTCAAATAAAATGACAGTATATTTTCAGCCAGAAAATTCTAATGCTGATATGAGTTTAATAGAACCTTTTACTAATGAAGATATGTATGGAATTAGAAATATTAATGGGGTAGAGAAAGTCACAAAAGCTCAAGCCTTTATGGGAATGATGTCTCTTTCTAGTAGTCAAATGTCTTACTTTGATAAAAGTGTTACAGGTTTTTTAGATACATATAATGGAAGGACTAAGAATGTAGAGTATGGAACATGGTTCACAGGTGGAAGTGAAAATAATAATGATATAGTTTTAGATTATAATACTGCTAAAGATTTATTTGATCCAATTAACTCAGGGTTAGGTAGAGCGGTAACTATAAATGGTGAAAATTTCGAGGTTATCGGAATAATGCCAGAAGTTAAAGGGATGTCACTAGAAATGCCAGCAAACTTTATATCAAAAAAAGCAAAGGAAAGTATGGACTTTGGTGATACTATATTTGCTTTAGATATTAATATTAAGCATGGTTTTGATAAAAGGACAGTTTTCAAGGGAATAGATAAATATTTAAAAGCGAACCATGGAAATATTCAAGGAAAATATGAAATGCAAGACCCAGCAGAAATGACAAAGGTTTTTGAATCTATAATAGGTGGATTAACTAAATTTATAGCATTTATTACTGGAATTTCTCTTATAGTTGGTGGAATTGGAGTAATGAATATTATGTATGTTTCAGTTTCTGAAAGAAAGAGAGAAATAGGAATAAGAAGGGCTATAGGCGCAAAGCCTAGCAGCATTTTACTTCAATTTTTATTTGAAGCTATATTAGTTACCTTAATAGGTGGACTTATAGGAATACTATTAGGATATTTAATTTCAAAAATTGCAGGAGCATTTTTACCTTTTGCACCAACGCTTACAATGGGGACATTTATTGGAGCTACATTAGTATCAGTAATAGAAGGAGTAGTATTTGGTATAATACCAGCTTATAATGCTTGTAAAATGGATCCTATAAAAGCTATATATAAATAAAATATATATTTAGAGTAATAGAAGAAGCGGATAAAATTAAAAGGTAGTTTTATAACTAAACTATTCACTAACATAGCTGTGGTATTATAACTTTTGAGTATTGACACCATTTTTAAGCTTACGTAAAATAGATACATAGAAAGGTGTAATAACTTAGTATCAAAAGTATTGATAAAAAATAGGTGAAAAAATGATTTATGGATATGCTCGTGTAAGTACAAGGGGACAAGCTAAAGATGGGAATAGTTTAGAAAATCAAATAGAGATATTAAAAAACAATGGAGCAATAAATATTTATATAGATAGCTTTACTGGTACTAAAACAGATAGACCAGAATTTAATAAGTTATTAGATAAATTAAAGCCAGGTGATATGTTAGTAGTTACTAAATTAGATAGGTTTGCCAGAAGTATTACACAAGGCAGTGGGTTAGTTAATAAGCTTATAGATAGAGGTGTTAGGGTTAATATACTTAATATAGGGATAATGGATAATACACCAGCAAGTAAGCTTATAAGAAATATATTTTTTAGCTTTGCAGAATTTGAAAGAGACATGATCGTTGAAAGAACTCAGGAAGGAAAAGCAATAGCTAGAACTAAAGAAGGGTTTAAGGAAGGAAGACCAAAGAAATATACAGATAAGCAATTAGATAATGCCTTAAGTATGCTTACTGTTAATGGTGGAAATAAGAGCTATAACGAAGTATCAGAGCTACTAGGAATAAGTAAGAGTACATTAATAAGGGAAAATAATAGGAGAAAGATAGATTAGATATTTTCATTTTAAATTAATTACAACTATTTTTTAAAACAGTTGTAATTTGTTCCCCAATCTGTTGCATTTAATAGTTATTTTAATGCGCATAATTACTTAATTTATTACTTACTTTCCCTAATCTGTTGCCTTTGAAATTTTTATGAAGGAAAATATTTATTTAGATAGAATATAAAATGTAATGCAAAATAGGGATTTGCATTACATTTTTTTAATTTGCATTACAAAAATATGGTGTATAGTGGGGATTTAAAATGAAAAAAGATGATACATTGCAAATAAGAGTAAATAGTGTAGATAAAGCTAAAATTAAAGGGTTAGCTAAAGAGAGAGGATATAAGAATTTAGCAGAATACATTATGTATTTAGTATTAAAGGATATCAGTGAGAGTGAATTTATAAATAAGAGAATGTTATAACTAAAAAAAGTAAAAAATACAATTAATAGGAAGAAGAGGTTTAATGGATTACGATAGATTTTTAAATATACTAAAAGAAACTAAGGGCTTACACAATTCTTTAAATGAAATATTAAAGTATGATTTTATATATAATTCTAATAAAATTGAAGGCAGTACATTTACAATTGGATCTTTACAAATGCTTATGGAAAATAGGATAGTAACAGGAACTCATAGATTGGACGATATACAGGAAACAATTAATTCTTTTTATACATTTGATTTAGTAATGGATGATTTAGGTAGGATGTTAACTTTAGATATGATAAAAAAGTGGCATGGAGCATTGATGTATAGAACTAGATTATATGATATAAGATTAGCTGGTGTATTAAAAAAATATCCTAATAAAATATTAGGTTGTGATTTTAATACTGCAGCTCCAGAAGAAGTCGAATATAAGTTAAATATGATAATACAAAAGTATAATAATCTAAGTAAAGTAGACATAGATGATATTGCAAGATTTCATTTGGAATTTGAAAATATACATCCATTTCAAGATGGAAACGGTAGGATTGGAAGGTTTATATTTTTAAAACAACTTATAGAAAACAAATTACCTTTAAAATATATGGATGGAGAAACTGCAAATGAATATAGAAAAGCATTAGCAGAATCAAAAGATAATAAATTAGATCCTTTAATGAATTATATAAATAAACAAAAAGATTTTATAGAAGAAAATAAAAGTTTGTTTTAATAAAAAATAGTGATGAAAGTATCATCACTATTTTTTTCCGGTTATTGATATAGAAAATCCAGCTATAAAAATAGAAGCTATACCTAATATATAATTATTAGTTGATATAGAATAAATCATAAGAGATAAAGATAAAGTTAATCTTAATACTGATAATAATATAGTTTCTTTATTAAAAAGGGAAAATGAAATATTGATAATAATCACCTCCATTTAAGTTAGTATATAAGTCTAATTATATACAAATTTAAAAACATTTATTAGGAAATTTATATAATAATTTTAAAATAAAAAATCACTTGAATAATTAGAGTATAAAAATATAATTTAAAAGTTTTTATGCTATAAATACAGTATAAATAAAGTAAAAGATTTATTATATGATACAATATATTACAATGTGTAATATAAAGGGGGCGTTATATTTATGGAATGGAATTTAAAAAATATAGATAGCATAGTAGAGTTTATAAATATAAAATTGAATAATGGTTTAACTATGAAAGAAATAGAACATGATTTTTTTGATGTAAATGAAAGGGTAATTCATAAAAGATTAGCAAGATTAGGATATAAAAGAGTTAATAATATCTATATTAAAACAAATAATAAAGACGTAATACATCAAGTAACACAAACTGTATTACAAGAAAACAATAAAAAAAATATAGAAGAAATTGAAGTACAAGAAGTATTAGAAAGTAACTGTAGTACAGAAAAACACAATATACCACAACTGAAAGAAAATATAGTTAATCTAGCAAGGGACTATGAAATAATAAAGGAAATAATAGAAATATATAAAAGTAAAGATAATATAGATTTTAAAAAAGAAAATGAACTAGTAATAGAATTACCATATGAGGTAGAAGGAAAAGATTTTAATACAAGTATAAGAGTAAATAAAGTGATATGGAATCAGTTTAATGAAGTTTGTAAAAATTATAAGCAATTTACAAAAAAAGAATTAATTAGCCAGGCATTTAGAGAATTTACAGAAAAATATAAATAAAAGAAATTTATATTTGAGGGTTTAAAATGAGTAATGAAGAAATATATATAATAGCTAAAGACTTTAATAAAGTAGGTAGCTTAGTACTTAAAATTAAAAAAGATGATGACATAATAAAATTAATAATGGATTTATCAAAGGAATCTTTAGATACAGATATAGAAATTATAGAAACTAACAATATAGAAGTATTTAAAGAGTATTATCCATTTGAAATAATAGAAGATTCAAATGAATTTATGATAAGAGCATTAAAAATGATTAAAAAAGCTCTATAAACTTGATTAGTTTATAGAGCTTTTTTATATTTACATACTATTTACAAAATAAATTGAAAAATAGGAATGAAATTTAACATATTAAATATATAGGGAAATAATTTTAGCTTTAAATTTAAAGCAGATACAAGAAATTAGCTATAGTAGCAGAAACAATAATTAAAAGAGATACAAGAAATATGGGAGTAGCAATAGTTAAAAGGATAAACAAACTAGGATTAATTTTAAATTTTAAAATTAGTATTTGTGCCAATTATAAAAAGTTGGAGTTTAAGTGTCTTAGATAGTAGTGTAGCTACTTATTAATTTTTAAAATTTAAAATTTTTTTTTGTTTGTTTTACTATTTAGCGTTTTTTAAATTTATTTTATAAATTTTAAAAACGCAAGGATTAACAAAATTCATTTTTGCATTTGTAAAATGCAAAAATAATATTGCTGCAGAGCAGCGATATTATTTTAGTGTTTATCTTTAGATAGATATTTTATAGGTTTCTAGCATTAGAAACTTGAAAAATCGACAGCTATTGCTTTTTAAAGCAATAACGGATTTTAGTTAGTTTTCCAAAATTATTGGAGAATTGGAATTGAAGAAAAGAAA
>JAVVTJ010000040.1:0-10348 GCA_036653755.1 Clostridia bacterium | reverse complement strand
TTACTATTTTTATACTTATTTTCATTTTACTATTGACATTTCATAGTTGGTCTATAATTTTACATAACTTACTTACAATCAAATACAATAACTGGCACATCCATTTCATTTTTTGTAAGTCCACAATGAGTTGACACTTTTTCGTGTGATTCTTTTGAAATATGTGTTCCAAGTCCTATGCTCGCATCAGAGATAGATACAGCTATATAATCTCCAATAAAGTCATCTATTTTTTTATGTTTTATGCCAAATCCTAATAAATTAGATTTTAAAAATTCTTCTTTTGTAAATAAAATAAATTTATCTTTAAATAATTTATTAAATCTTTCAACAAATTCTTTTTTCATATTATCCTTTACAAAAAATGATAATACTCTTGATTCAAGTGATGCTGGCATAATTAAACATTCCTGCAATTGGCTAAGCTCTATTATTTTATATTTGTCTTTTATATCATTATGACCATGATCTGCACTTACAATAACAAGTGTATCTGTATTAGTTAATTTTGAAATCATTTTTGATAACTGTTGCTCAGTGTTTAAAATAAACTCTCTTGTTTGAAGACTACAACATCCATATTTATGTATAATACCATCTGGATTATCTGAATATGCCATAATAAATTTTTGTTCATCATTTTTACATAATGATACAATACTATCACAAATACCAATAATATTATTTGTACATATAGCCACATCAGTCTTTTTTTCGCAATAATCTGGCATAATTTCATATGTTTTTGTATTAGGACTTGCCTCTTTAATTTGTTCATATACAGTTTTATATTTCATAATCTCATTTATATCTAAACTCTTAGAATTATATTTTTCACCAGTATATGAATCTTTACAAGGAAGCATATCAATTGCTCTTCCATATTCTTTAAAATATTGTGACCATGCAATCCATCCTGTTTCTATTGGTGGCATTGCCGAATAATATGTAGTCATAGCAGCTGTTGTAGTAGATGGAAATACAGATGTTATATTAGCTATTTTATTTTTATATAACATACCATTTACAGATGCATTTTTTATAATATTATCTCCCATGCCATCTAATATTACTAAAACAACATTTTTATATTTATTTTTTAAATATTTATCAATTACTTTCAAACTGCTATACTTACTTTTTACATTATAACTTTTTAAAATAGATGTTATTAAGTTTAATATACTATTATCATAATCTGGTAACATTATTTTATTATTTGTTATTTCTTTTAATTCCATCATTTACTCCTATAGATTATTCATCATAAAATCAAATACTTCTTTATTACTACTTTGCTTTTTATATTCTTCATTTTCTTTTTCTGTAAGCTCAGTTAAATATTTATTATATTCTGGTATTATTGCAATTGAATCTAATGGGTAACCTTCATGTTTTTTATCACTTGGTTTATCTATAAAATAAAAACTACTTCTGCTGTATGTAAATGTTTTAACATTTTTTCCATTATATATAGCAATACCTTTTACCCATTTTGCTTTAATTTTCCCACCATTTTTTTGAACTAAATTAGAATAATATTCTATCATTTCATCATCAGTTAATCTTTTACCATTTACTCTTCTTACATTAACTCCTGGCTGATTTTCTTGCGAAAGTCCTTCTAAATATAAATTATCATCTATTGCTATTGTAGGAATTTTAACTAAATTATAATATGCAGTAGCTTTTAATGTTGCATTTTCTACCGCATCTTTACCAGTTTCTTCAACATCTAAATTTATATTTAAATCTTTTAATGTTATTATATCAATATTTCTTTTTTTTAATTCTTCAGCATAATATTTAATTTTTGCTGGATTTGTTGTTGCAAATAATACTTTCACTTTTTCTCCAATTCTAATAATTAATTTTCTATTTATAAAATTTAATTATATTTTCAGTATCACATATTTCTTTTGAAAATATAATAATAATCAATAACATTTAATTCTTTTTAATATATTGTTTTGTTTAAATCTTTATATTCTTTAAACATTTCTAAACATTCTTCTCTATCAATTTTTTTCATATCTAATATATTTTTATCTTTACTTGAAAAATAATCATATATCATATCATCTCTAAAACCAATACCAGCAGCATCCTTTTTTGTACAACCATAATATACTTCTTTAATATTTGCCCAAATAATAGCAGATAAACACATAGGACATGGCTCACATGAAGTATATAATATATACCCTGATAAATCAAAAGTGTCTAGCTTTAAACATGCCTGCCTAATTGCCTCTATTTCTGCATGAGCAGTTGGATCTTTTTTAACTAATACTTGATTACTTGATATAGCTACTACACTACCTTCTTTATCTGTTATAACTGCTCCAAAGGGGCCACCTTCATTATTTGTATATGATTTTGTTGCTACTTCTTTTGCTAAACTTAAATATTTATTCATAATACTCCTTTTGTAAACTTAAACATACATTTTTATATTATTTAATTATATCATATTTTTTTTCTTATTCAATTATTTAGGTTATATTTTTATAAATATTAAATATATTGTATTACAATGTTGTTATTTAAATATATAAGGGAGTTATTTTATGAATAATATTAATAATTATATCTCATGTCTAAACAATAGAATTAATAATTTAGAAAAAGATTTAAACTGCGTTATGTGCGTTCTTTCAAATTTAGATTCAAATAAAAATTTACTTGTAGGATATGAAAAACCAGATATTGAATTAGGAAAAGATGATAATTTATATATTCAATTAAAAGGTGGTATTTTCTATAAAAAGAATAACAATATTTGGAATATAATTGGTATACTTGAGCCACTTATTATTGATGGTGGTGAAAATATCCATATTGAAAGGGGAATAAAAAATGTCAACACAAATCAAACTTAAAAGAGGTCTTGATGCAAATTTAGCAGCACTAACTCTTGAAGCTGGTGAACCAGCCTTCGTTACAGATACCGGAAAATTATATGTAGGTGATGGAAAAACCAAAATAGTTATAAATCCAATAAATAAACCTTCATCTCTTGATACTACTACAAGTTATACAAAAGTTAAAGTAAATGAATATGGTCAAGTAATATCTTTGGCTAATATTTTACCTACTGACTTACCTTTAATTCCTGCATCTGGTATAACAGGACTTGGAACTGCTGCTACTTTAAATACTGGAACTGCAAGTGGAAATATTCCCGTTTTAAATGCTACTGGAAAATTAAATGATTCTGTTTTACCATCTCTTGCAATAACAGATACATATGTAGTATCTAATCAAGCTGCAATGCTTGCTCTTACTGCCGAAGTTGGAGATGTTGCAGTTAGAACTGATACTAATGAAAACTATATTTTAAAAACACTTCCTGCGTCTAACTTAACTAATTGGATAAAACTTTTAGTTCCAGCAGATTCTGTAACATCTGTTAATGGAAAAACTGGAACAGTTGTACTTATACCAACTGATTTATTAATGACAGGCTATACAAAAGCTGTAAGTTATTCAAACATTACAGTGTCAGATAATGTATCGGTTGCTATTGGAAAATTAGAGAAAAACTTTGATAATTTTGCTACAATAAATTCACCTTCACTTACTGGAATTCCTACTTCTACAACACCTACATCTGGAGATAATTCAACTAAAATAGCAACTACTTCATATGTAAAGGCTGAGCTTACAAATTATGCTCCTATAAGCTCTCCATCACTTACTGGAACTCCTATATCTACAACACCTATAACTACTGACAATTCTACTAAAATTGCTACTACTGCATATGTTCAAGCAAATTTAGCAGTTATAGATGGAGGAACATTTTAAATTATAACAAGAGGTAACAAAGCTTCTCTTCTACCTTTAAATGCTGGTGAAGCTGATTCCACTTATGGAACTATAAAAATAATTGCTAGTAAAAATGCTCATGGATTAACTAATGCAACTCTTGCTGTTAAACTTGAAATTTATTATAGACCTTACTAGAATAAAATTCGTATTAATTTAACATTAATACGAATTTTATTACTTTATAATTTATTTTTAAATTGTATAATTATTTTATAAATTATCTTTTATTACTGGAAATAAATTATATAAATCATAACCTAATAAATCATCAAAATATTTTTTTAATTTATATGTTTCCTTAACATGATATTGTGTATTTTCATAAGCACCTCTTCGAATAATAATGTCTATTAATCTTTTATCAACTGTTAAATTTTTATTAGTACACATTAAATCACATATATTTATTATCTTTTCATATATTGTATATTCATGATTTTTTATAAATTCTGTTCTAAATAGAATATCACTTGGAATACCTCCTGCTGTACAATAAATATCATTGTTTAAATAAGAATGAGTTAAACAAATATTATAATAATCTTCACTATATCCTAATTGCTTAAGATAATTATATCCATTCATAACATGATATTTAAATTCACCTACACTTTTACCAATATCGTGAATATATCCTAGTGTTTTTGCATATTCACTGTCTAAATTTAATTTTTCTGCTATTATAGCCGCACTATTTCCAACACAAATAGAATGATCAATCCAATAATCATCCGGTGTTTTTTCTCTTGCATTATCAAGTATTTTCAAAGCTTCTTCACTTGTTAATTTCATTTAATATCTATCTCCTCTAATATATTATTTTTTATCAATACTTTTTTCTAAAAATAATCCTTCTAATCTAAATGATATTTCTTTATTTCACAATTTTTCAAACCTCTATGTAGAAACAATCCATCTTGTATTCCATCAAAATATCCGCTAAATGCTTTTGATATACCAGAATGGGCTACTATTAAAACATTATCATATTTCTTACCTTTTAATTCATCTAAAAAATTATATACTCTTTCAAAAAATGGTTTAATATTCTCTGCTGCTGCGTGTTCATTAACAGAAAAATAATTCCAGTAATCAATTCTATCTTTATTCTCTTCTAATAATTGGCCCACTAAATTACCACAACTTCTTTCACTTAATCTTACATCAATAATTTCTTCAATATTATTAGTATTTAATATTTTTGCAGTATGTCTTGCCCTTAAATATGGTGAAACATAAATAACATCAAATTTCATGTTATTTATTTTCTTACTTAATTCTTCTGCTTGCTTAATTCCCAATTCAGTTAAATCTTCATATGGATTTGTATGTCTATTTAAAGCATTATTTGGAATTTGACCATGCCTAACTATAAATATATTCATTATTTTTTCTCCTAACTTAGTAGCACTAAATTTTATTTTGCTTATTTTCATTCTTTCATCAACTTTTTAAATAAATCATTATAAATATATTCTTTATTCATTTTTGTAACAAACAATATATTATGCTTATTTTCAGTTATTTCATAAGATGTATCATCTTTTATATTTGGACAGCTTATTTGTTTTATTTCAAACCAAGTTTTATCTATCACACATGCAATTACAGAAATATCCCATATAACTCTTGATTCTTGTATTTCATGATATCCATCATTATAAAATTTATTTTTTAAATATTTATTAAGAATATTATTATTCATATTTTTATTTAATGTATCTATATTAGTTTTCAATATAGAAGCAATTTCTTTACAAGGTATAATAGTTATTTTTACTTTGGAATTAAAGACAACTTTTACTGCTTCTATATCTTGTATAAAATTATATTCTAAATTATTTTCATAGTTTATTTCATTTCCGCCAAGCCATATTATTTCTATTTTATCGATTATTTTAGGTTCTGTCTTTATAGCAAGTGCTACATTTGTTATTGCTCCAATTGCCATAATACAAGTTCTATCATTTTTCAATGCTATTTCAATTATTTTTCTTACTGCATCATTTTCTACATTATAGCCATTTTGAATATACTCAATTGAACCTTTAAACACTTTATTAGTTGTATTAAAATTTAACCAGTTACATATTTTTAAAACTTCATTATAACTTTTTTCTTGTCCATCTAAAACACTTACTTTTCTTTTACTATTATGTGAATATGGAGCAATAGTAATTGCTTCAATATTAAAAATATCTTGTGATTTTAGCATATAAGTAAGTGCAAATTGATCATCACACTCATTAAAAGTATCTGTATCTAAAATTACATTTATTTTTTTAGAATTATAATTGCAAATAAATTCATACACTTCTTTCCAACTATAAGCTCTCAAAATATTTACTTTTTTATTATAAGGAGTGTTCATTAGAATTGTTGTTATATTATTATCAATACAATCTTGACAAATATGAATTGAATCATCAATCATGATATCTATATTATTTTCTATGCAATTTTTAGTTTTTCCGTGTTTGTCATTTTTATAAGCATTAGTTAAAATTAACTTATCATAATAAATTAAATTAGTATCTAGCCATTCTTTGGTCATCTTATAAGAATCAGAGTATTCACCATTATCTCTACTTGTGATAATATAGATAATATGGCCCTCTTTTTTTAATCTATCAATATATTTTTTTGCACCACTTTTTACTTTTAATTTTTTTGCAATACTTTCTATATTGTTATCATAAAAAGATTTAACCTCATCTTCTTCCCAATAAAACATACCTCTTGTTATATAATCAGCATTTTTATTTTTAATTCCTTTATTTCCAAGTTTCTTATCATGAATTAAAAATTCATCTAATAACATCTCATTAAAATTTGAAATAACATTATCTATATCAATTCCTATATTCAAACTTATACCTACCTTTCATTATATTATTATCATCTTCTTATACATTTTGTTTAATTATTTTTTTATTTTCTTCTAATTTACTTTTATAAACTATACTTCTTATGTAAAAGTCAATAGCATTAACAATTCCAAATATGTATAAATTTATGCTTGTATTTATAAATAGTAAACATATTATTACTCTTATTAAGGCACCTATCGTTGAACCCAAAAGAAGTATTTTTTGCTTTCCTTGCACAACACAAATTGCTTTATATGTTTCATAATTTATAAGTCCAAATACAGATGTAGAATATATTATTATATATGGAAAACACTTATTAAGTGGCAAACTTCCGTGACTTACAAATAAATATACAAAACTAAAAATAAAATTTAATAATATAATAGCCCAAAAAAACTTTTTTCTATAATTTTTAGCATTTAAAAATTGCTTACTTTTATCTTTTTCTTCTGGTATTTTTATCATTAGTGCAGCATTATACGCATTAGTAATTATTTCCAAACTTAAACATACAGAATAACAAATAGTATGTATAGAATATTTGTCTATTCCTAAATGACTAGCAATTACTCCATATACCAATATGAACAATCTGGATAATAGTCTTTCTAACGTAGTTGGTATTCCATATTTTTTAACATTTTTTAAAGTTTCTACTGTAGGCAATTCAAACTTTAGTTTTAACTTTGCAAGCATATATATAATAACTATTACCCACGATATAATAGTTGCAATAAAAAGTAAAATAAGATTCTTTGTTGTAATGAAGAAAATAAAATCTAAAAATATTAAACTTACATAAAACAAAACCAAACTCTTATTATATGTTTTTAAATCTCCTTTTAATCTTGTTATTTCAAATAAAGCATTCGAAACTCTACCTATTATCAAATATAATACATATATAGAAAGTATTGAAACCAATAAACCTTTTTGAGTTTCAGTAATACTAAATAAATTGACTATATAGTTTCTACTAAAAAATACAAATATTCCAACAATTAAACTTAATATAATATTAACATTTAAATATTGCCATTCATTTTTTCTTACAGTTCTATAAGTATATATTCCCATTTCACCAATTGATCTGAAAAGCAATTGCATTGTAAACATACTTCCGCATACAATAATTGTATCAATGCTTATTGCGTTATTGAAAAACGCATCTACACTATCTGCTAAACCCATTATAATAAAACTTATTAATAGCGAGCTAAATTCTTTCATTAAATACACCTACTTTGCAACTTTACAGTTTTTTAATTTAAAATTTATTATATTTTCATTACTATAACTTTTTTTAGTGGTGAACAGATTATCAACTGAATCTTCTCATCTTTTAACTTTTCTTGTGTTATATATGCTTGTTCAATACCAGTATCATTTAATTTTATATCAGTTCTTACGTTGAATTATTTTTTCTATATTCCAATTTATTTGTCCATGTCTTGTTACAAATATATACAATTATAATAAGAAATATATTTTTCCAAGATATTTCTACACTTTATTCTTAGTTAAATTTTTTATATTTAATTTTATAGTAGTACACTAGAGCAAGTCCTTCATACCTAATTTTGATTTTTCTGTTTTTTTAATTTTTATATAAAATTAATGATATTTTTTACTTTTCGGTACAATCTGTTTTTTGGCTGATATCTCTAGTTTTAAAACTTTCCTTTAAGTTTAGCACTACCACACACTCAACGTGCGATGTATGTGGAAACATATCTACTGGTGTTATAGAAAGCACTTTATATTTTAATCCAAACAATTTTAAATCTCTTGCAAGTGTAGCTGGATTACAACTTACGTACCCTATTTTTTCAGGATTAAACTCTAATATGTATTCTATACTTTTGCTATCTAATCCTTTTCTTGGTGGATCTACAACAATAACAGTAGGTTTAATTTTTCTATTTTTAAATTCTTCAATCTTTTCTTCTACGCTGCCTGCAATATATTCACAATTATTTATGCTATTTATAGCTATATTTTTATTAGCCATCTCTACTGCTTCTTTTTCTATTTCAATTCCATATACTTTTGAAACCATATTACTTAAAAATATACCAATACTTCCAACCCCACTATATAAATCAAATAATATATCAGTATTTTTTAGGTTTAAATTTTCTTTAAGTACATTATATAACATATTAGCTTGCACAGTATTAACTTGAAAAAATGATTTTGGAGATATATAAAAAGTGTAATCCTCAATTTTATCACTAATATATTTATCACCAAATATACATACAGTTTCTTCTCCTAAAATTTCATTTGTGTTTTGATTATTTACATTTATAAATACACCTTTTATATGTGGATTATCTAAATCTTCTATTATTTTTTTAAACCTATAATCCTTTACTAATTCTTTGTTATTTACAATAATAATTATCATAATTTCAGAAGTAAAATATCCTCTTTTGATTACAATATGGCGAATATCTCCACTAAAGTTTTCTTCATTATATCCTGAATATCCAGCTTCTATTAATTTATCAAATATAAGTTTAGCTAACATATCTATAACTCTATTTTGAATATAACAACAACTATTTTCTATAATATTATGACTTCTTTTTAAATAAAATCCGATTTTATTTTCTCCCATAATATTTCTTACTGGATATTGAACTTTATTTCTATAATAATAAGGGAGTCCCATACCGATAATATTATTTAAAATTTCATACTCTACATTTTGTTTTTTTAAAATATTTTCAACTATTTTTGTCTTCATAACAAGCTGAGAGTCATATTTTATATGTTGAGCTGTGCAACCACCACAACTTTTAGCAACAGGACACATAGTACCTTCTGTCCTTTTTTTAGATTTTTTATTTATATTTTCTATTTTACCAATAGCATATTTAGAATTTACTTTTATAACACGTACGTCTACATTTTCTCCTTCAATAGTATTAGGAACAAATATAACTGTATTATCACTTTTTGCAATCCCTTCAAATTCAATTCCGTTATCTATTATATCAACTGTTAATATATCATTCTTATTCAAATTTGCGCCTGCCCTTTCTAACTTAGTTATATTGTACCAAAAAAATATATGTTAGTCAATAAATAATTAGTAACATTTTATTTTTTGAGGAATATATTATATTAAGTTTAGAAATACTAACTACATACTAAACTTAAAGGAAGTGAAAATTATATGTTCAAAGACAATTCATTCATTTTACTTGTAACTCTTGCTTTTATATTTCTAATTTGTGGTAAGGATAAATACGCTACACCATTGAATTTTGATACTTTTTTTGAAGTAGATAATTCAAACTCTTTTCTAAATGGAAAGATGTAATAACAGCAAAGGGGGGAAATTAGATGATGGATGAAAGATGTGGATGCGGATGCAACACAGGCTGTGGATGTAACACAGGATGTGGAGGCGGATTATTTGGCGGTGGAAATTGTTGCTGCATAATAATTGTTGTTGTACTTATATTAATCTGTTGCTGCTGCAACTAATTAGCATATAATTTTTAACTTACTTATATATTAACCAGTCATGAAAATGGCTGGTTTAATTTGATTTTTTAAATTATCTGTGATATACCCCGAGTTTGCCTAAAAAAATAGTCAAAAACATGCTGTAGTTGCAATGTTACTGC
>JAVVTJ010000039.1:0-10846 GCA_036653755.1 Clostridia bacterium | reverse complement strand
AATAGTGTAATTATTACATCAAACAATTTAAAAATAATATAAATTAATGTATAGTATGCTAAATAATAGATTTGAAAATTTAATTAAGAATAAAAAAATGTATGGATCAGAATCTAAAGATTATTTAGATTCTTTTAATATTATTAATCTTAATGATGAAATGCAGTATACAAAAGATAGATATAAGTAAAATTTTAGTTGGTAAAAGTAGCAAAAAATAATAAAATAAGATCAAAATATAATGAAATTTATTAAATGTTGATACAGAGCCATTGTTACTAGTTTGCCAATGATTACAAAACTAATAATTGCTTACCATAAATATATACAAATGATTGACAAATGTATATGTTTATGGTAAAATATTTATAAGGTGATAAAAATGATATTAAGTTGTGCAGAAGCAGAAACAATATATAAAACAAGAAATAAATTAAGAAAAGCATTAAAAGAAAAAGAAATTTTAAGAATTGAAAGAGGATATTATAGTAAAGATAAGTTTGTTAATCCAATAGAACTTATTGTAAAGAAATACCCTAATTATATAATTTCTAAAGATACTGCATTTTATATTCATGGTTTAACAGATGTAATTCCTAATAAAATAGATTTGTCTACACCAAGAGTAACAGCAAAAATTAATGATGAAAAGATAAATCAAATGTTTGTATCAGAAAAATTTTTTGAAATAGGAAAAACTAAAATGACTTTTGAAGGCGTAGAAGTAAATGTTTATGACAAAGAGAGAATGCTTATAGAACTTATGAGAAACCAAAAATCTGTGGCACTTGATTATTATATAGAGATTATTAATTCATATAGACAAATAAAAAATGAATTAAATATAACTAAAATAACTGAATATATGAAAAACTTTAAAAATGAAAATTTTATATATGATAAAATTATGAAAGCGGTGATGTAATGAATTTGTTAGAAATAAGAAATAAATAGTTTAAAAAAATGGCTTGAAAATTTACAAATTATGCTAATTTATTTGGATTATTTGATAATAAATGATATAATATATTAGGATAGATTGGAAGAACTACAAAAAATTAAATAATATTAAAATAAATTATTAAGCTGAAAGGAAAATAAAATGCTAAAATTAAATAGTTATGATTTTAAAAATATTATAAATCCAGCTGGATATATTGGTGGAGAATATAATCAAGTAATTAAAGAAAAAAGTAATATTAAAGTAAGATATGCTATGTGTTTTCCTGATATTTATGAAAAAAGTGTAAATAATATAAATTTAAAAACAATGTATAGTATGCTAAATAATAGAATAGATACATGGTGTGAAAGAGTATATGCACCATGTAAAGATTTTGAAAATTTAATGAGAAAGAAAAAAATAAAAATGTATGGATTAGAATCTAAAGATTATTTAGATTCTTTTGATATTATCAATTTTAATCTTGATGATGAAATGCAGTATACTAATGTTTTAAATATTATAGATTTGTGTAATATACCACTGTATGCAAAAGATAGACAAATAAGATTTCCATTTGTAATGGCTACAGGAAAATGTACAGATAATCCATATCCACTATCACCTTTTATTGATATATATATAATAGGTGAATTTGAAGAAGTAATAAGTTTAATTATAGATAAATATATGGAATGGAAAAATGAAATAGGTTCAAAAATAAAATTTTTAAATAGTATAAAAGATATAGATGGAGTATATATTCCATTATTACATACAAATAAAAATAATATAAATAGAGTAATCATTAAAAATTTAAATTCAGTAGAATATGCTAAAACTCCTATTGTATCAAATATTAAAAATAATAATGATAAAATATATATAGAAGTTGAAAGAGTTAATTCAATTAAAAATAGATTAAACTTTGAAAATGATAATATAAGAGAAAATACAGTTCAAAAAATAGTTAGTTTAGCAAAAACTAATTACATTTATACTGGAATAAATGAAATATGTTTAGATTTTAATTACTTAGAAAAGTATTATAACATGGTAGAACTTATAGAAGAAATGTTAAAATTTACAAATGAAAATAAAATAAAACTAAGTTTTAGAAATTTGAAGTTAAATGCTGATAATATATTATTATTAAAAAAAATAAATTATGATACTAAACAATGTATAACTTTAGATATAGGTGCTTCTTCACAAAGATTAAGAGATATTATATGTTCTAATATAACAGAAAAAAATATTTTAGACTTTGCAAAAGTAGCATTTGAAAATAATTTTAATAATATAAATTTAAAATTTAAAATTGGTTTGCCAAGTGAAGATTATTTAGATTTAAATGATATATTAGATATTTGTAATAAAATATTTAATGAATATTATAAAATTCCTAAAAAGCAAAGAAAAAGAAAATGTAGTATATCAATAACAACTGAAATATTTATTCCAAAACCTCATACTTTTTTTGAATGTTTTGAACAAGCAAGTCAAAATAAACTAGAAATGAAACAGCAATTTTTAAATGATAAGCTAACTAAAAAAAATATTCGATATATTTATGATGATATATTTCAAAAAAATATACTTGGATATATTCAAAAAGGTGATGTTACAACTGGTAAAGTTATATATAATGCTTGGAGATTTGGGAGTAGATTTGATAATAATAAAAATTATTTTGATTATAATATTTGGATGAAAGCATTAGAAAAAGAAAATATTAAAATAGAAGATTATATAAACAAAAGATATGATATAAATTATGAATTTTGTTTTGATAATATATATACAGGTATAAATAAAGAAGATATAAAACAAGAATATAGCAAAATTTTAAAATTGCTTGAGCATAATATATCAAAGTAATAATTTGGAGGATTAATGTATGGCAGAAAAAAATGTTAATAAAATATGTGTAAATAATAAAGAAATAACACATAAATATGAAATAATAGAAAAATTAGAATGTGGAATAGAACTTAAAGGTACTGAGGTTAAATCTGTAAGAGAATCTAAATGTAATTTAAAAGATAGTTTTGCATTAATAAATGGATCTGAAATAATGCTTAAAAATATGCACATTAGTCCTTATGAAATGGGAAATATAAATAATGTAGCAGAAAAAAGAGATAGAAAGTTACTTCTTCATAGATTAGAGATAATAAGATTAATAGGATTCATGAAACAAGGTGGGTATACATTAATACCTAGTAAAATATATACAAAAGGAAGATGGTTTAAGCTAGAACTTTGTATATGTAAAGGTAAAAAACTATATGATAAACGTGATCAAATAAAAGCTTCACTTGCTAAGAAACAAATTAATGAATTTAAAAAAAATTAATCAATTTGTAGATTATCATTTGGATTACACATTTCTTTTATATCATTGTTATATGCTGCAATTGAAGTTAAATTTTGACCAACTATTTGAAAAAAATTACCAACTAAATCTTGCTCGGCTGTTGTTAAATCTCTTGCTAAAGCAAATGAAATTGCAGTAGCATATAATATAAAATCAAAACCGTTGTTATTACATTTTTTCATAACTTTAACCTTTACTAATTATGTCTACCGAAATACTAATAATATGCTGACAATTTTCACAAGGTAATTGTATTTCAGATGTAAAATTATCATAAATAGTTCTAAGTATAACATTACTACCATTTTGTATAAGTACAGTTATGTTGTTATTTAAAACTTGTATAACATTTAATGTAAAAGAAGATTGAAGCTGAATTGTTTGAGATATACATGTAACATTTGTTTCTTTTTGAATTGTTTTCTCACATGATTTAGAGCAGCACATATCATTTATAATTAATTTAACATTAAAACTATTCATTTATTAATACTTCCTTTCTAATTATTACAAGTTTGACAACAAACTTTTCTAGCAGCAACGTATAATCTGTAACTACTATTTGGAACAGGTAAATCAAATATTTTAAAACTACCACTAAGTATTGTAAATGTAACGTTAGGAATAAATAAATCATTACCAAGCATTATAGAACACTGTTTATCAGTGCCATTTAAAAATGTTAAACTATATCCAAATTCAAGCTTTATTTTTGTATTAGGAGATAAATTAGTATGTACATTATCTATTCTTTTTGGCACACCATTATTACAAACTATTTGTTTAATTACAATAGTATAACAACAATTCATTAAAACCACCTCATAAATTATATAGTATATAATATGTTAATAAAAATAATATGTTAAAATACAGAAGGAGAAATAATATGTTTAAAGCAGGGTATGTAGGAGTAGTAGGAAAGCCAAATGCTGGAAAGTCTACTTTAATTAATAAACTAGTAGGATACAAGGTAGCAATAACAACGCCAAAGCCACAAACAACAAGATTTAATATAAAAGGTATCGTTACATCAGAAACTTCACAAATTGTCTTTATAGACACTCCTGGAGTACATACGCCTAAAAATAAATTAGGCGAATATATGATGAAAGGTGTAACAAATGCTGTAAATGAAACAAATATAATTTTGTATTTAGTTGATGCAACACATACAAAAATAGATGATTCAGCTAAAAAAGTAATTGATGATATTATTAAATTAAATAAAAAAACAATTCTTTGCATAAATAAAATAGACAAAATAGCAAAAGAAAATTTATTTTCAATAATACAAATGTATAATGATTATGTACATAAATATGATTTTGAATTTAAAGATATAATTCCAATATCAGTGTATAAAAATGATGGTTTAGATGTACTTATTAAAGTAATTGAAAATAATTTAGATGAATCAGAAATGTTATTTGCAGAAGATGAATTTACTGATATGACAGAAAGAGAAATTGTTCAAGAAAATATTCGTGAAAAATTACTTAAAAATTTAAATGAAGAAGTTCCACATAATTTAACTGTTGAAGTGGATACTTTTTTAGAAAAAGAAAATATAAATAAAGAGCCAACATATTATATATCAGCTGATATTATATGTGAAAAAAATACTCATAAAGCTATTGTTATAGGTAATGATGGAAGTATGTTAAGACATATAACTAATGAAAGTAGATTAGATTTAGAAAAAGTTTTAGATACAAAAGTTAAATTAAAATTATGGGTTAAAGTTAGAGAAAACTGGCTTGATAATGAAAATTATTTAAAAAATGTAAAATATAGAAATACTGACAAATAATTATCAAATTCAACAAAACTTTTTGTATAACAGCTTGTATAATACATAGAATATTATTAAGGTGATAGATATGTATGAAGATATAGCATGGAATAATTTTTTAAAAACAGGTAATATGGAAAGTTTTTTAGAATATAAAAGAATAATAGATATAAAAAATGGAATAGAAGATGTAGAAAAAGAATTGTAGTAGGATGTGTTATATTTGAAACTTATAAAACTTAAACGGTATAGTAATAAAAGAAATTACATATAGTGATAATGATAAAATTATAACTGTACTAACAGATGAAATGGGTACAATAACATGTATGGCAAAGGGTGCAAAAAGGACTAATAGTCCAATACTTGCATCTTGTCAATATCTTGTATATAGTGAATTTATTTTATTTAAAGGTACTACATTTTATCATGTAAATTCTGCATCTAGTATTTCTACATTTTATCATTTAAGAACAGATTTTGATAAACTTTCACTAGTATTTCCTTTAACAAAAAAAATACTTGCATTAACTGATGAAAATATGGATACAAATGAAATTATAAAATTATTTTTAAATACGCTATATATTATGGAAAATATTGATAAAAATATAATTTTAGTTTTAAACATTTTTAAAATAAAATTATTGTGTTTATTAGGATATTCTCCTCAAATTATAAATTGTAATAGATGTGGAAGCAATTTTAAAGAAAATAATCAAGATGTAAATTATGATTATACAAGTAATATATTTTTATGTTTAGAATGTAGTAAAAATATTGATAAAAGATGTATTAAAATAAACTTTGATATTTTAATTGCAATAAAATATATATTACTATCAGATTCTAAAAAAGTATTCTCACTTTCTTTAAAAGAAGAACAGATAAAAAAATTGGATAAATTTGGACAAGCATTTGATAGTTGTATATCAAATGGAATATAAAAATAGTATAAACATGTTGTAATAATTATTTGCAACATATTAAGATTAGGTGGTGTTTGTAAAAAAAGTGAAATTAAATGATCTAAAAATCAAAGAATTACTTGTAGTTATTCCTTAAATATGAACATATTATTTTAAAATGTGAATTGGTTGTTTGTGTCTATATGGATAAAGAATTTATTGAAAAAATAAAAGATAATGAGTAGAGAATGTTAGTAATAATATTTGAACAACATATGCATAAAAAACACACTAAAAATTTATTTTTTAGTGTGTTTTTACTTTTCTATTATATTATTCAACAGTAACGGATTTAGCTAAATTTTTAGGCTTATCAATATCACATTTTCTCTTTTTTGCAGTATAATAAGCGATAAGTTGTAAAGCAGTTACAACTGTTAAACTTTTTGTAAAGTCAGAAGTAGTAGGAAGAACTAGTTTTATATTATAAAAGTCTCCTTCTACATCTAGTGCTTCTGTTGTTATAAATATAACATATGAACCTCTTGCTTTAGTTTCTTTTATATTACTTATTGTTTTTTCATATAAAGTTTCATCAGTAGCTATTGCAATTATTGGAGTTTTATCTTCAATCAAAGATATTGTTCCATGTTTTAATTCACCAGCAGGATATGCCTCACTATGCATATATGATATTTCTTTTAGTTTTAAAGAGCCTTCCATACTTATAGCATAGTCAATACCTCTACCTATGTAAAATAAATGTTCTTTTTTGTAAATAGCTTCAGCTATTTGCATATATTCTTCGTTTTTTAAAAGAGCATATTCTAATATATTTTGAATATTTGACATTTCAGCAGTTATTGTATTTAATTCATTTTTAGTTATATTTTTTTTACATAATTCTAAAGCTAAAGTTGATAAAATTGCAACTTGTGAAGTATATCCTTTTGTAGTAGCAACTGCAATTTCAGGTCCTGCATAAGCATAAATAACTTTATCAGCTTCTCTTGCTATTGTAGAGCCTACAACATTTACTATTGCTATAACAGTTGCACCTTTATGTTTAGCTATTCTAAGTGCTGCAAGTGTATCTGCTGTTTCTCCTGATTGTGAGACAATTATAACTAAAGTAGATTTTGATATTATTTGATTTTTATATCTATATTCAGAAGCAGTTTCAATAATTACTGGTATATTACAATATGTTTCAAATAAATATTTTCCAATTAATCCAGCGTGCATTGCACTTCCACAAGCAACAATATGTATATTTGTATATTTGCTTAAATCAATATTTTGAAAGTAATTTTTATCGTTAAAATATCTATCAAATATATTTTTTAGAACAATAGGTTGTTCATGTATTTCTTTAAGCATAAAATGTTCATAACCTGCTTTTTCATATTGTGTAACTTCCCAGTTTGCAATACTTATTTCTTTTTGTATTCGTTTTAAATTAATATCATAAATATCAAGATTTGTTGCTGATATTTTTACATATTCATTAGGTTCTAATAATATATATTTATTTGTATAATTTAAAAATGCTGATACATCAGAAGATATATAGTTTTCATCAATACCAACACCTATAACTAACGGACTATCATGTCTTGTAGCATAAATACTAGTAGGTTCATCATCAAATATTATTGCAAAAGCATATGAACCTCTAAAATTATTGCAAGCTTTTTGAATACACTTTAATTTATCTTTTTCACTTTCATATATATAATTTATATAGCTACAAGCAACTTCTGTATCTGTGTCTGAGTAAAACTTTATTCCTTTTTCTATTAATTCTTCTTTTAAATCTATATAATTTTCAATAATTCCATTATGTACTAATGTAACATGACCTGCTGTATGAGGATGAGCATTAATTTCATTAGGTATTCCATGAGTTGCCCATCTAGTATGACCAATACCTAGATTTCCAAAATTTATATTTTTTTTACTTAACTTTTCTTCTAAATTTACTATTTTTCCAATAGATTTTATAACTTCAATTTTATTATTTTCAGTAGTATAAGCAATACCAGCCGAATCATAACCTCTATATTCCAATTTTTTAAGCCCTGATATTAGGACTTTATCTACGCTTTTTTTTCCAACGTAACCTATTATTCCACACATTTATATTTCCTCCTTAAATGTTAAAATTAACATATATAACAATTGGTAGTTTTAAAAAACTATCTATAACCACTTATATATATAATATTAACATATTTTTTAAAAGTAATACAAATTTTACTTTTTTGTAATATGTTTAACGATAAAATTATTTACCGTAGTAGCACCCGCTGATATAATTCGATAACTACTAACCTCGTCAATAACTAAATAAATTAGTTAACCATGCGCTAACAAAAATATTATCAATTCATCATCCTTTCGATAAATATTTGAGCTTGTGTATATTTTAATATATAATTTACCAAATGTCAAGTATATTTTAGGGCTAGTTTTATAAAATTAATAGCAAGTGATTTTATCTAGTTTAATATATATATAATATTTGACTATTAGTTTTTATTAAGCTAGATATTATAATTACCTTTTTAAAATAAATTAAAGAGGTAAATTATATAAAATTTGGAAAGTACTTTAAATAGAATTTTTAAAGCAAATTTTAATGAAAGCATACAATATAATTGTATAATTTTAAATCCCTAGTGGGCTAGTCTTGTGGCATGTTGCATCATTGCTAAAAGCAAAAGCAACTTCATACGTATAGCTTTAAGGGCTAATTTAGTATGCGAATTCCCGTACCCCGAGATATATTTATTATATCACTTTTGCATAGTACAGTCAATAAATTTTGCCAATAATTGATTGCAAGTTACATCATAAAATGACAATTTAATTAGATTTTAAGCTTGTATATAATTTTACAAGACTAGCCCTAAGGGTTATTTTTTGCATATGGTGCTAATTTTGAATAAAAAGTTTGAAATTTTTAAAATTTATGGTATAATATTTGACAAGGAGTGATTTTAGTGAATTTAGAAATAAATAAAAATATCAATCCAGAAATATATAGAGGATATGATATACGTGCTATATATGGAACTGATTTAGATGAAAATGTTGCATATACAATAGGTAGAGCTTTTGGCTCATATGTAATAGATAAAGGATATAACAAATGTGTTGTAGGACATGATAATAGAGAGTCATCAATTCCACTTAGCGATGCTTTAATTAAAGGTATAACTCAGTCAGGATTAGATGTAACATTTATTGGCTTAGTTACAACTCCAATGTATTATTTTGCTCAAAAAGAGCTAAAATTGTACCCTGGAATAATGGTTACAGCAAGTCATAATCCAAAAGAATACAATGGATTTAAAATAGCTTTTGATGATTTTGGAAATGCTTGTGGAGAGTTAATACAAGATTTTAGAAGATTTGTTGAAGCTGGAAATTTTAAAACAGGAAACGGAAAAGTAGGTAGTGAAGATATACGTTCTAGATATTTAGACTTAATTAAAAAATCTATTGATTTAGGTAATAGAAAAATAACAGCAGTAGTTGATTGCGCAAATGGTACAACTAGTATTATAGCAAAAGAAGCTTTTGAAATGATGGGAATTAATATAATTCCATTATACATGGAATCTGATGCAAATTTTCCAAATCATCATCCAGATCCTAGCGTTGAAAGTAACAATGAAATGCTTAAAAAAATAGTTTTAGAAAATAAAGCGGATTTAGGTATTGGTTTAGATGGAGATGGAGATAGAGTAGGTATTATAGATGAAAATGGTAAAATGATATTTATTGATTTATTTGCTATTATAATTTGGAGAGATATAATGAGTAAAATAGATAATAAATCTGCTCTATTTGATGTTAAATGCACAAAAGCATTACCAGATGAAATAATAAAGTTAGGTGGAGTTCCTGTTTGTTATAGAACAGGTAATTCATATATGAAAGCTAAAATGAAAGAAGGAAGTTTTGCTTTTGGATCAGAACTTTCAGGACATGTATTTTTTAATGATAAATGGCCTAATATAGACGATGGTATATATGCAGGTTTAAGATTAATTGAAATATTATCTAAAACAGATAAAACTGTAAGTCAGCTTTTAGAAGGTGTTAACAAATATTATTCAACACCTGAAATAAAAATAAAATCTAGTGATAGTGAAAAGTTTAAAGTTATAGAAAAAGTAAAAGAATATTGTATAGAAAAAGGATATAATATTAATACAATTGATGGTGTAAGAGCTGAATTTAATGATGGCTGGGCACTAGTTAGAGCTTCTAATACAGGTCCGGACATAACTGCTAGATTTGAAGCTATAACAAATGAAAGGGCACAAGATCTTAAAGATGAATTTATAGGGTTAATTAAATGATAGTTAATTTAATTAAAAAATATAAAGAAGTTATAATATATTTAATATTTGGATTACTAACAACTTTAATAAATATATTAATATATTGGATTTTAACAAAAGTATTAAATATTGATTATATGATTAGTAATAATATAGCATGGTGCATAGCAGTATTATTTGCATATGTTACTAATCGTAAATATGTATTTGATAGTAAAAGTAAAAAAAAAGGTATAATAAAAGAAATAATTTTATTTATATCTGCTAGGATATTTTCATTATTATTTGATAATGCACTAATGTTTATAGGTATAACATTATTGTATATGAATGATATGATAATTAAAATATTAGCTAATATTTTAGTCATAATAATAAATTATATTATGAGTAAATATATAGTTTTTAAAAAGGTAGTGTAAAATAGATTATGAAAAAATGAAAGTAAAAAAGAGCTACCAAAAG
>JAVVTJ010000038.1:0-10895 GCA_036653755.1 Clostridia bacterium | reverse complement strand
TTTTGGTAGCTCTTTTTTACTTTCATTTTTTCATAATCTATTTTACACTACCTTATTTTTAGTTTAATATTATATTTTTCTTCTAAATATTTTTTATTAATTTTATTAGGTCCAGAAGCAATAGATATATACTTACTTTTTACAAAAATATCTACTGACTTATCCACATCTTCCACCTTTAATGTGTTAATTAAACTTATCTCTATTTTTTCTAATACTAACTTTGCTAAAACATATTCTGCAAAATTATCTGAAACAGGTCCTAATAATTTTGAATTACTTGCAGTTATTTCATTTGTAGATTGAAGTCCTATACGTATAATTTGTACATTACTTTTATTGCAAACTTTTACAACCTCAGCAGTTCTTAAAACTGCATCTTGAACTTTAAGTGGTATATATTCATGACTTAAATACATATCATAAAGTTTACTTTCTTCTAAAACATAAACTGGATAAATACGTAATTGTTTAGGATTAAATTTAAGTAACTTTTCAATTGTTTCTACTTCTTTTTTTACATTACTTTTAGGAAGTCCTATCATAATTTGAAATCCTAGCTTAATTTTAAATAGATTAATAAGTAATGATGCTCGTATAACTTGTATAGATGTATGACCTCTTTTTGAAGCTTCTAATACATCTTTATCCATAGACTGAACTCCAAGTTCTATTGTTTCTACATTATATTTTTTTAACACCTTTAAAATATTTACATCAATATAATCTGGTCTTGTTGATATACGAATACTATCTACTTTATCTGATTTAATATATTCATTTGCCAAAGTTAAATATTTGACCTGATCATTTATGTCAATTCCAGTAAAACTTCCACCAAAAAAAGCAATCTGTACTTTTCTATCTTTTTTTATATATCCCAAATATCTATCTATATCTTCTCTTATTTCATCAATAGTTTGAATCTTTGTATTACCACTAATTTTTCTTTGATTACAAAATACACATTCATTTTTACAACCTAAATGTGGAATAAATATAGGGATAGTATATTGATTATCTTTATTTATTATATTTTTAAGTTCATTATCTAAATTTATATGTATTTTATTTAAACTCTGCATATGCAACCTCTGCTGCTAACTGCTCAGCATGTTTACGACTTTTGCCACTACCTTCTGCTAATTTTTTATCATTTAATAACACTTCAACAACAAAACTTTTATCATGATCTGGACCTGTTTCTTTAATTACGTTATATTTAATATTTACATTACCATTTTTTTGTAATAATTCTTGAAGTAATGTTTTATAATCTGTTACTTTTGTTTCTCCATTTAAAGAATCATGTATTTGTTTATCTAACATTTTTAAAACAAATCTATTTGCTGTTTCAAAATCACTATCTAAATATATAGCTCCAAGTAAAGCTTCAAAAGCATCTGCAAGTATAGCTTCTTTTGTTCTACCTTTTGTAGCAAGCTCACATTTACCTAAAAATATATAATCTTCTCCATTAAAACTTTTAAAAGCATCACTTAAAGATTTTTCACAAACTATTTCAGCTCTTTTTTTACTCATTTCACCTTCACTAATAGGTGGCGTTATTTTAAACAACATATATGAAATTATATGTTCTAAAATAGCATCACCTAAGTATTCTATTCTTTCGTTATATGAATTTTTAGCAATAGTTTTTTGTTCATAAGCATATGATTTATGAGTTAAAGCAATTCTTAATAATTTACTATCTTTAAATGTATATTCTATATCTTTTTGTAATACTTCTAATTTTTCATTAATTGTCATATTTTTCACCTATCTTTACATCATATATTATATCAATACTAATATTTTAAGTCAATAGTTTTACATAAACTTTAAGTATTTAAGCTGCATTTGAGTTACTACCTTGTCTATATTTTAAGAAGAATAACAATGAAACAATTCTAATTATGCATTTCTGGAGAAATTAGTCTAGAAATAGATAACAAAGTATTCTCCACTGTTACTAGAGCTGACAAATTTGAAGAAATACTTTTAGTTATACGCTCTTCTGTGGTTCTGTACAGCAAACTTTTGCAATATATAATTTTTTAAAATCATTGGAAAAAATTGCAACTGTTACTTTGGGAAATAATACGGTATGTTGGAAAAAATGTAAGTTATATGTTACATCAGCAAAACAAAATATTTTCTGAAAACGAAATCTACACTATTTCTCAATTACAAGAATCATCTGGCAAAATAGAAGAGGTGTTTTTAAATTCAATTTTTACCAGTACCATCGATACTTTCCTAACAATTACACAACTTTTAGAACTTAATCTTGCAACTGATATTTTAGATGATTTTAATTTACTACTTGATCGTAATTAAAAAAAGTAAAACACTGATTTTACAAATATAAATCAGTGTTTTATTTTATATTTTTTTAATAAATAAATTAATCTCATCTGCTAATATTTTTTCTTTATTAAAATAGTTATGATTTGCATTGTCTATATATCCAATATCTAATTTTTTATTTTTAATTTTACTTTTTAGCATTAATACTAAATCATCAGCATTTTGAATTATCATTTCATTTATGTTTCCCCACCTAATAAAAAGTGGAATATTAATGTTATTTAACTTTTCATACTCATAATTTATATCTGAATATCTTGCAAAATTAATATCTTCATTATCTCTAAAATATCTTAAATATGTTTTAACACTCATAGGTAATTCTAAATCTTTATATGGCATTAAGTTATCTAAATTATTTTGTTTTTCTTGATCTACTGCATAATTTAAGTATTCATCATATTTATCTTTTAAACTATATTTTTGAATACCTACTATATCAACTAATGATAATAAAATTATAGATTTTACACTATTTAATATCTGCATTTTATTACTTTGTTTTAATTTGTTATATGTATATACAATTTTTGTACAACCTAAACTATGTCCTTGAAGATGTATTTTAGTATATCCTAAATTTTGCATTTCTTTTATTGCTGCACATATATCATAATAACTATCAAAAATATCTTCAAAACATGACCCTTGTATATATTTTTTCTTTTCAAATTTATTCATACGAGACATAAAATCATGTCCTCTATTATTAAAAGTAAAATATGAAATGTTATTTTTACTAGCTTGTTTACTAAATATATCTTCTCTTTCAGTTAAACAATTACTACTAAAACCATGAACTGATATTATAACCTCATCTGAACTTAATACTTTATTTAAAAGTCCTACAAGTTTTACATTATCTTCTGTTATAAAATATATTTTTTCTAACATAATTGTTTCTCCTTTTTATTTATATCAGCATTTATATTTCTAGCCAATCATTTATTTTAAACTATATATTATACTTTAAAATAAAAAATAGCATACCAAAAAGTATACTATCTTTATCATATATTTTATTGAACTTTTTGTATGTATTCAACTACATCTCCAACTGTTATTATTTTTTCAGCTTCTGCTTCTGGTATTTCCATATCGAACTCTTCTTCTAAAGCCATAATAAGTTCCACTATATCTAAAGAATCAGCTCCTAAATCATCAATAAATGTTGTATCCATACTTATTGTTTCAACATCTTCTATTCCTAATTGTTCAGATATAACTTCTTTAACTCTTTCTAAGATTACTTCCATATTGCACACCTCCATCTTAACTACAATAGTATTATCCTATATTTATTATCGATTGTCAATAGTATGACTAAAATTTAATAAAAAACTTGTAAAATATTATTTTAGTTACAAAATTTCAGCATTATATAAAACATAGAGTATTATAATTTTTATCAAACAGTGCTACAAATTATTTAATTAATTCACTCAAATAATTATTTTATATATAGTGAAGGGCGAAAACTACAGTTTTTATTATTATCCGTAAAAGCAATAGAAATACGGTACGAAGCAGGATTGACACTACTAATACTAATACTAATATTATTGTTACTATACATCCACTACAGTATGCTCTTTGATTATTACTAATATTACCAGCTATATCTACTGTCCATTTCCATATATTTACTGTCATATCATATATATTTTTTTAAAACTCTATTCTCGACCTTGTATTCGTTACTCCATTACTTTTTATATCTGGATCATCTATATAATTTACCCAAGATGGTTTATCTTTCATACTTGCTATTTTCCACCATAATATGAATTATGTCCTACATATATTAATTTATCTTCACTTACTGTTAATATATCTTTATACTTATCTGTAAAACTTTCAATATATCTTTTTATATTTAATTTATATTTAATACGGGTCAAGCATGAATACATAGGCTTTTATTTTTTCATATAACCTTATTAATGCTACTAGCAATTATTTCAAATATTTTATCAATAACATCATCAATTTCTTTTGGAGTAACACTATAGTTTTATTAATTACTTTTATCTATTGCTTTATTTGTTATAGTTTCTAAATCTACTACTGCTAAGCTCCTATTGCTATAATAGGTATTTTAAGTTTATTGTAATTTATTCCATCTCTAGTGTTTTTTAAAAAAATATATACTTTCCTATTATATAACAAAACTACTAGATAAATTTTTGTATCTAGTAGTTTTATTCTTACATTATTTCTCTTTTATTAAATGATTCAAATGTTGTTATAATAATTAATATAAGTGTTACTGCTATAACTGTTAAAGAAAAATTTAATGTAACATTATTCATAAACTCTGATGACATCATATTAATCATAGAGTTATGTTTATCAAATATTTTACTAGTTAAATCTATATTATTAAATGGTATATATTTAACAAAATCTTTTGTAACAAACATATTAACAAATTGCATTATAGTTCCACTTACAAAGTATAAAGCTATAGTAATTGATGTAGATACAGCTGTATTTCTTATAAGTGTTGATAACATTATTCCAATCATACTATATACAAATACTTCAATACCTATAACTGCATATCTTAAAAATATAAATAAGTTTCCATCAATTAATGAAACAGATCCATTATTCATATACACATAAGGAATAGCATCATAAGCACTATAGAATATATTTGAAACTACTATATTACATATTGAAATTATTAAAGTAAATACTATTAACAATGTTGTTATAGCAAATATTTTAGATAATAATATTTTATATCTTTTTTTAGGTTGCATTACTAAAAACTTAATTGTACCTTTAGAAGTTTCACTCGATATAGTTGAAGCTGATAATAGTATAATTAATATACATATAACACTCATTGAAAAACCTATAGCTACTTCATTATACATATATCTTTTATTTGTAGGAGTTCCATTAAGTCCTATATCTTCTTTTATATTATTTTCTAGTTTATATTCAGCTATTTTTAAATTATCTTTGTATTCATTTATTTGTTCAAAAGTAAATGGTTTTTGTGTTTTATAATCTATTTTACTATTTAAAGATTCATTTGTAGATAATATTTGTAATAATAATGAAGCTTTCCAAGAATCTTCTTTTAAATTAGTTTTACCTATTTCATATTTTTTTATAATTTCTAACTCATATTCTTTATTCTTTTTAATATTTTCATTTTCAATAGTTTTTAAATTATCTTGTAAACAAATAACATACTTATCAAAACTTTTTTCATTTATTACTTCATTATATTTATTTATTCTATTTTGTATATTTTTAATTTCATTTTTATCAGTTAAAACAAGAATTGCTTGAGTATCATTTATTATACTATTAATTGAGTTTGATATATAATATGTTTGATCGTTTAAATCAACTTTATTAGTACTCGCATAATTAAGTAAATTTATTATATTCTCATATTGTTTTTTTGTATTTAATGATATCTCATCATTACCTTTAATTTCAGATATTTTATTAGTATATTCTTGAGCTCTATATTCTAAATAATTACTAGAAGAAAAAGTATCCATATCAGTAATTTTAACAAAACCTACACATGCAAATAAAGATAAAATTGAAAGTAATAATATAATTATTGTTGACTTTTTCTTTAACATCTTTATAATTTCATTAATATACATCATTACTTACCACTCTCCTTTGTTAACTTTAAAAAGGCAGTCTCTAAATTATTCTTCTTAACTATTTCATATATCCTTATATTTTCTTTAACTAAAACAGATGCAATATCTAGATCTTCATTAAGTTTAATATCAACAAATTTATCATTTGAATCAATAACTTCACAATTAAGTAACTTAACACATTTATTATTATCACTAGTAACTAATCTATATTCAAAAGATTCATTACTATTTATTGCATCATCTAATGTTTCAATTTTAACAATTTTGCCATTATCTAAAACAGCTATTTTATCACACATCATTTGCATTTCAGATAACAAATGTGAAGAAATAAATATTGAAACACCTTTAGCAGACAACTTTTTAAATATATCTCTAAACTCTTTCATACCAGCAGGATCTAATCCATTAGTTGGTTCATCTAATACAAGTAATTTAGGGTTATGTAATAGTGAAACTGCAAGACCTAATCTTTGTTTCATACCTAAAGAATATTTAGAAACTTTATCTTTAATTCTACTCTCTAAATTAACAAGTTTTACTATTTCATTAATTTTTTCATTACTTACTTTATGAACTCTAGCAAATAATTTTAAATTATCAAGGCCTGACATATATCCATATAAATCTGGAGATTCAACTATTCCACCAACATTTTTAATAGCTTTTTCAAAATCATTTTTAACATCAAATGAATTAATCTTAATACTTCCAGAATCAATATATAACATGCCTAAAATCATTTTAATAGTTGTAGTCTTACCGTGAACCATTAGGCCCTAAAAAGCCAAATATTTCTCCTTCATTTACTGTTATAGAAACATCTTTTATAATTTCTTTTCTTGAAAACTTTTTACTTACATTTTTAATCTCTAATACTACCATTTTGTCACCATATCCATATCCATCTCCATTGGTTTAGTTAAAACATCATACATTATCTTGTATTTATTATCAACTTTTTTTAAAGTTATAATATCAATTAAAGGGTTTTCTTTTTTATCATCATTTATATTAACTTTTTGAGCACCTAATTCATCTATATATTTTGTTCCTTTAACTTTTTCTTCAATTTTTGCATAACTTTCAATAGTTACAACAACTATATCTCCATCAAAAACATAACCTTTTTCTTTAAAATCAGTTTTAGTAAATTTAGTTATAACCCTTTTATTTATAATCTGATCTTTCAACTTATCTTCAATAGATTTATTTTTTATATCAATCATATCCTTATCATCTAACAAATAACTATCTATTTTTTCTTTACTTAATTTTAAATATTTATTAAATTCATCATCAGTAATAGTTTTATCAATAGTTCTGTATTGTTCCTCTAACATTGAATATTTGGTATTATCTTCAATATACTCTTTACAAATACTAAATATTTCTTTTTTATCATCATTTCTTGATATTTCAACTGTAGCTAAATAACCAGTTAAAACTACAAGTACAATTATACTAAGCACAATTCCTAAGTTTATTTTTCTCAAAATTTATTCCTCCTTCTATTTAATGATGATGATGTAATGAATTTTCGTCAAATTCTACATTACATTCATTATCATCACATTCTTCATTTATTTCAATTTCTAAAGTAACATGTCCTATATTCATATGACTTAATTTATGCTTTACGTCTTTTTTTATAACTAATATTTCATCATTATTTAAACTCTTATTTACTTTTAAATGGGCTGTCATATAATTATTACTACCATTCATAGTCCATATATGAATATGATGTAAATCAATAATTTTATCATTATCTACAATTTCATTTTTTATTTTATCAATATCAATATTTAAAGGAACTTTTTCTAAAAATATGTCAAAAACTTTTTTAAAATTTTTAAAAACATTAAATAGAATTATAACACTAATACCTAAAGATAATATTGGATCTAAAATATAAAAATTTGTAAAATTCATTACAATACTTACAACTAAAACAGCAACCCAAGTTAAAACATCTTCTAACAAATGTAAACTTATAACCTTCTCACTTAAATTACTAGATTTAATAGTTTTAAATGCACCAATACCATTAACTAAAACACCTAAAATAGCAAGTAATATCATTCCTTTATAATTAACTACTTCCGTATTTAATAATCTAGGTATAGCATTATATATAACTATTGTAGTTCCAATAGTTAAAACACATAAATTAATCAAAGCACCAAGTATCGAATATCTAAGATATCCATATGTATATTTTTTATTAGGTTTTTTCTTAGAAATTTTTTCTAAAACAAGTGCTATACCAATAGATATACTATCAGAAAAATCATGTATAGCATCAGATATAATTGATATACTATTTGTTAAAATTCCACCAATTATTTCAATTATTGTAAAAGATACATTTAAAACAAAAGCAAGTAACATATTATTTTTTTTCATTTAATCACCATTACTATATTACAACATTTTTTAAAAATATTCAAGTATAACTATAAAAGTAATATATAAATAATACAAATTAATTACCTATTATATATGAATATAAAAAATTAATTTTCAAACTTAAAATGAAATGCTTTTTTCAATTTTTTTATAAAATAACATTATCTAATTTTAAAGTCAATTTTTTGTGTATATATAATATTCGTATAATCTTTTACAATTTTTTTTCACATATTTAATATTTTGTTCAATCAAATATTTTACTATTTCACTAGCTTTTAAGCTATCATTATGTTTAAGTACTAAAATTTTTTCTGTTTCTATCTTTTTATTTACAAAAGTATGCATATTCCAATATTCCATTTTATCATTAAGAATATCACTATCATATGCATACATATCCTTAATAATATTTATAGGATAATTAGACAATTTCTTTACTTCATCTATATCATTAAAACTAAAATCTAGATTTTCTTCTAAATTCAGTACTAAATACATACTACTATCTAAAATGCTTTTTAATTTTCTGTATGCCCAATTACATTTATTTTTACTCTTTTCATTATTACTAATTATAACTTCATGAATAATTTTAGGAAAAAATTTAATTTTTAATAAATAAGCTCCAATCCAATAAATTAGATTCCATTTTGGTTTTCCAATAAGCCACTTAAGCCAAACATCCATTATAGTTAAAGCACCTTTATCCCCCATCGAAAAAAATATTTTTTTGTTTTTTTCAACTATTTTAGAATTCATACCAATTCTTGGTTCTAAACCTTTTTTAGTAATATTATCTAAATTATCTAAATTTGTATAATGTAAATAAACATTATCAAGGTTAATATCACTTATATTTATTGATTTTATTTTAATATCATTCATTTATACAACTCCAAATTATTATTTTAATTTATCAAACTTATACTTTTAACATTGTTTTTAAAATTTATGCCAACACACATCTCTAATGTAATAATTTTATGATAAATACAAACTTTTGTCAAGCTATTTTCAATAAAAAGCTTAATAATTTATAATTTTAAAGATTCCACTTTCAAGTGCAACACTTTTTTGTAAAATTCATATATAAGAAAAGAATAACAAAGTCAAGAATAATTCTTAAACTTTGTTATTTAATTTTATTTTATAACTATCTTTTCATTATTAAACATACGAATAACAATAAACGTAACTATACACATAAATACTATGTTTACAATAACACTCATTGTCAAAAATCCATAGTTTATAACACCACCGAAGCACCATTTTAAGTGAAGCTATGGTATTAAATATTGGTATACATGTCATATAAAATTGCATATCTCCTGCACCCATAAACATAGTCATAAATGCTGGTATCATTGCAGGTAACATCATATATGATAAATATGTTTGTGCTTCTTTTAAAGTTTTAGCATATGTACTTACTGCTATTTGTATTCCACCAAATACCATAGCAAGTGTTACAGCTGATAAAAGTGCTAATATAAATGCTCCTATTGGAATATTTAAAGAACTAAGTGTTTGTAATATTCCAGTTGAAGTACTTACACTATTTGAAAACATTTCAGGATTTAATGCAACGCCTAGTATTAATCCAATAAATGATGTTATAATCGCTATAATTGAAAATACTAAAACTGACATATATTTTCCAAGTAATATTGATAATCTATTAGCTTTTGTTGAAAGTAAAGCTTCAAAAGTATTACGTTCACGTTCTCCTGCAAACAAATCGATTGCAAGTGGCATACCAGCTGTTACAACTATTGTTACTAAATACATTGGTATAAGCATCATTAAAAAATTATCAGCTGATTTTCCATTTGAACTTACTTCTATATATGCATCTTCTTCATTAGTAGATATTAAACTTAATATTTCAGGTGATATATTAAGTTCAATTAATTTTTGACTTGCCAAAAAAGAATTTAACATCATTATTTTAGATTTTACCATTTGCATACCAGTTTGTGAAGAATTCTTTGTTGAATTATACTTTAATTTAATTCCAGATGTTATTCCTTTTGATAAATTATCAAAAAAATTATCTTCGTATAGAACTAAACAATTTACTTTGCCATCCATAATTGATTTATTTGCTACTTCTATATTTTCAAATTTTAAAACTTCTATTTTATCTTCACCAATTATATTTTTTTTAGTAAATTCTTCTGACATAGATATATTTTGATTATTGATTAAACCTATCTTCATATTTTCTTCTACATCTTTTTTTGTATTTTTAATCATTAAATTCATAGCAAAATACATTAGTGGTATCATAACAAGTGGTAATAATATATTAGTCATAACGGATTTTTTATCTCTAAATGTATCTTTCATTTCTTTTTTAAATACTATCCAAATATGTTTAAAATTCATTATTTTTCATCCCCACTTTCTAGGTAGTGTAAAAGTTTTGTACTTTTATAGTAAACTAAAATTCCACACTACCTA
>JAVVTJ010000037.1:0-10918 GCA_036653755.1 Clostridia bacterium | reverse complement strand
GAAAATACTTGTATTTTGAAATATGTGTGTTATAACCCGAGTTTGCCTAAAAAAAGTAGATAAAATCCTACTGAATTATGATGATACAACTGGATTTTATCTATATATATAATTATTTTTTATGTACGTACATGTATGTGCCTACTGAATAATTTTAATTTCTGATTTTATTGATTTTAAAGCTTGTTTTGTGTATAATTTTTTATCAATATTAATATTAAAAGAGTCTAAAATTAATTTTAAATCAGTATTGTCAATATCATTAAATCTGTAGTATCCATCTGATAATATTTCAACTGTCCACTTATTTAATGCGTTTTGTATTCTATCACCACTAAGCCCAGCTTCCCAATATTTATCTCTAGATATTTTATCTTTTTTAATTTTAGAATCATTAATTTTGTTACAATGTTGATATTCTACAATTTTATTTTGAATAATTCTAACTACTGTTAAAGCAATCATACAAATTGTTAAATGAGCTTCTATATGTTCAGGAGTTCTAACAAATAAAGGTCTTGTATCTAGTGTACCTTTCATAGTTCTAAATTGATCTTCTATTCTACTTAATCCATGATAGATATTTATAATTTCTAAATCATCTTTATTTAATTCGGAAGAAATAATTTGATAATAACCCATTTCCTTTTCAAAGTTTTTAATTTTTTCATCATCTATCATTGCTAGTAATTCTTTAGAATTAACTAATTCTCCAGTTTTAATATTAACAACATCAGCTTTTAAAAATTTCTTAATCATTTTAGAATAAGTTGAAGTTATTTTAAAGTTTGCAGGATTCTTTTTTAATTTCTGAATAAAATCAATAAAAGATTTATTTTCATGTTTTTGTTTTTCAAAGAAAGATTTGCTCCAATAAACTACTATTTTTTCTGTTAATGTATCAGTAGAACCATCATCTTTGTTAATAGTTCTAGTTTCAATTTTTGATTTATATTTAAAATCATTGCCTTTGAATACATAGTCAGCTTCATCAAAAATCCAATTTTTATCTATTTGTTTAGATTTAGCAATACTTTTAGCTACAACCCAACCATGTCCTAACTCTTTAAGATGAGATAAAGAATTACTTTCGCAAATACCTCTGTCTCCAACAAAAATAAATCTTGGCATGTTAAGATTATCTATTGAGCTTTCAAGAGCAGGTTTTACAGTTTGATGGTCTAATGTATTTCCTGGAAAAATTTCAATGGAAATAGGTAATCCTTTGTCATCCATAAATAATCCCATTTGAACAATAGGTAGTTTTCTTTCTTCTTTACAAACACCATTTTTTCTTAATCCTTTAGTTATTGTATTATCATTATTTTCAATATCTTCATCAGGATTTTCAATTTCAAAAAAGAAGTTAGTAACATCATAATATACAAGATCAGTTTTTCTGTTAAATTTTTCAACTAAATTATTATTAATTCTAGAAAGTAAAGATTTTTTATATTTATGAACAAAATCTAAAGTGTCATAAATATTATAATTGTAAGGATCTTTAATTACTGTATCTAAATAATCATCATTTTGATTAATAGTACCAATTTTAGAAGAAGGGGATAAAATTCTACCATAAATTAATAATCTAATAAAGCCTAATAAATCAAAATTAGAATTAAAAAGACTTTTATATCTATTTGAAAATTGAATTACACCTAAATCTTCTAAAATGCGTTCAATTAAAATATTAGCAATTTTTTTAGGATGTCCAATACAAGTTTGGCTACCTTCACTAATTGAAAAATGATAATTCTCATAAGCATTAGAATTAATTTCAATATAGTCCTTTAAGCTTTCGATGATTGGGTTACCAGCTTTATATGATTTTTTTAATCTGTCTACAAAATCAGGCTTACCATCATCAAACTTAGTTAAAGGACCAATGTTAAAAACAATCTTTTTTCTAACTGTTTTTATTCCTTTATTATTAAGAATTCTTTGACTTTTCACTAATCTTAAATATTGTGTTCCATTATTTAAACATTTCTCAATATACATACTAAAACATCCCCTTTATAATATACTTATCCACCGACTAAATTATATCACAAAAATTAAACAATGTCAACAAAAAAAGCTCAATTTCTTGAACTTTTTTAAACTTTTTCTATTTTTTTACTTGGCAAACTCGGGGTTTAAATAAATTTTAAATAAAGGTAAAAAAATTGAAAATATTTAAAATATGAATTATAATAATAAAGAAATGATAAACAAAAACTAAATGAAAATTAACTGAACTATTGATATTTTAAAGAAAATGTGATATATTGTAATAGGAGATGATTTAATATGGATTTTATGAAAAAAATAAATGAAATTTCAAAAAGAGTAGGAGATGGTGTAGCAGATACTTACAAAACAGTTGCTGATAAATCTGGTAAATTATTTGAAGAAGTGAAAGTAAAAACAAATATTTCTGATAAAGAAAATGAAATTCAAGAAATATATATTAATATGGGTAAAACTGTATATGATATGTATAAATCAGGTGAGGATGTAGGTAAAGTTTTTACAAAGGAATGTAAAAATATAGATAAATCATATAATGAAATTGAAGATATGAATAAAAAAGTGTTATACAATAAAAATTTAAGAAAATGTTCTAATTGTTTTGAAATAATAGATTTAGATAGTGTATATTGTGAAAATTGTGGAGAAAAACAAAAAAGTTTTAAAATAAAAGAAGATAAAAAAGAAGAAAAAGTAGATGGAAAAGAAGAAAAAGTTGAAAGAGTATGTCCTACTTGTGGGTATATATCTGAACAAAATGCTAAATTTTGTCTTAAATGTGGATATAAATTTTAATAATTTAGATAATGTAAAAATAATAAAATATTTTTACATTATTTTTTTAAAAAACTAATATGAACATCATATTACTTGACTTTATCTACATAAAATGGTATTATATTATTATATAATAATTGTATTTAACCAAATTTAATAACAAAAGGTGGGTTTATTATGAAGATGAAAAAAAGTACTAGTAGAAAACTTGTATGTACAATGTGTGGATTAAAGCTTGTAAAAAAACCTAATGTATATGGAAAATCATATGCAGTTCGGCATAAAGATCCAGTAATATGTAATGTTTGTGCTCAACAATTAGCAGAGATTGATGACAGAAATCAAGAAATATTGGAAATGTCTAATTATGATTATACTTCAAAAAATCCTGAAAAACCAAAGGATATAAGTTGCAGAAAAGTTTCTTTAAAAAATGAAGATTTAAATGACATTATTTCAAAAGTAAAGTTAGTTATTAAAGGGCAAGATGAAGCTATTAAAACAATAAGCAGTGCTATTTACAGAAATTATGTTATAGATAATACTGAACTTAAATCAAACCTAATTATATTAGGTGATTCTGGAAGTGGTAAAACAAAAATTGTAAAGGTATTAGCAAATATATTTGATTTGCCATATGTAATAGAAGATGCAACAAGATTTACAGAAGCAGGATATGTTGGTGCAAGTGTTGAATCTATGTTACATGATCTATTTGTAGCATCAAATTATGACTTAAATCTTGCTCAAAAAGGTATTTTGATAATTGATGAAGGAGATAAAAAAGCAGCTACAAATGATGGCGGAAGAGATGTAAGTGGAGAAAGTGTTTTATTTTCATTACTTAAAATAATTGAAGGAAGTAAAATTCCTATGGAAAATAGTTATGGTGATGTAGAAGCATATTTTGATACTTCACATTTAACTATAATCTTTATTGGTGCATTTCCTAGACTTGCTAAAATACGTGATAAACGAGTAAAATGTAACGGAAGTATAGGTTTTGGAAATGGACTACAAAAAAATAATGTTCAAATTTCTAAAGAATATACTGCTGAAGATTTTATAAGTGCAGGTTTTCCAAAAGAATTTGTAGGTAGGTTTGATGTAATTGTAGAACTTAATACTTTAACTATATCGGATTATGTAGATATAATTAAAAGTTCTACTGAATCAACTTTTAATTTGTATGTTAATGTTTTAAAAAAGAAAGGAATTGATTTAATTTATACAGATGATGTAATAGTAAAAATTGCAGAAGAAGTAGAAAAATTGGGAATTGGTGCAAGAGGAATAAAAAGAGTAGTACAACAAATGTTTAAAAATATTTTATTTAACATTTTAGCAAATAAAAATAAAGAATTTACTAAATGTATAATAAATACTCAAACAGTAACTAATTCATTTGATTTTAAATTAGAATAAGTAAACAGGTCAGGGATTTTATCCTTGACCTGTTTTGCTAAAATAAAATAAATAAAAATAAAATAAAATAAATAAAATAAATAAAAATAAAATAAAATAAAATAAAATAAATAAAATATTTTATCACAAGTATTGACAAATAGATAGTTGTAGTGTATAATATGTGTAAAGTAAAAAGCTTTTACACATAAGGAGCAGTATTATGAATGATAATTTAAGTTTTATAGAATTATTTGATATATATGGTAGTTTACTTACTGAAAAGCAAAGAAAAACTTTTAAGTTATATTATTTAGATGATTTATCTTTAAGAGAAATTGCTGAAAACAGTAAAATAACATTTCAAGCTGTAAGATATAGTTTGGAAGTTACTAAAAATATTTTACTAAATTTTGAAGAAGTTATTCATATGAATGAATATAAAAAAAGTATAAAATTAATTAGTGATATATATTTAAAAGAAAATAATAAAAATAAAGAAATAGTTAAAATATTAAATAAATTAAAATAGAGGAGATATATAATATGTTTGAAAATCTTTCAGATAAATTACAAAATATAGTTAAGAAATTAAAAGGACAAACAAGAATAAGTGAAAAAGAATTAAATGAAATGTTAAGAGAAGTTAAACTTGCTTTACTTGAAGCAGATGTTAATTTTAAAGTTGTTAAAGAATTTATTAATAATATATCAGAAAAAGCATTAGGAGCTGATGTTTTAAATAGTTTAACACCTGGTCAACAAGTAGTAAAAATTGTTAAAGATGAACTTACAAATTTACTTCGGAGATGGAAATTCAAAAATAAATTTTGCTAGTAATGCACCAACAGTTATTATGATTGTAGGACTTCAAGGTAGTGGTAAAACTACTTTTTGTGGAAAGTTAAGTAATTATTTAAGAAAACAAGGAAAAAAGCCTTTAATGATTGCATGTGATGTATATAGACCAGCTGCTATAAAACAATTAGAAACATTAGGTAGTAGTTTAAATGTTCCAGTTTATAGTGATGAAACAAGTAAAAATGTTGTAGATATTGTAAATAGTGGATTAAAACAAGCAAGTTCAAAACTTTGTGATACAGTAATTATTGATACAGCAGGAAGACTTCAAATAGATGAAATACTTATGAATGAATTAGTTGATTTAAAAAAAGTTAGTAAACCACATGAAATCATGTTAGTAGTAGATAGTATGACAGGTCAAGAAGCAGTAAATGTTGCAGAAAAGTTTAATGAAATAGTAGGTATTGATTCTATTGTAATGTCAAAATTAGATTCTGATTCACGTGGAGGTGCAGCACTTTCTGTTAAATCAGTTACTAAAAAACCTATAAAATTTGCATCTGTTGGTGAAAAAATGAGCGATTTAGAAGAGTTTCATCCAGATAGAGTAGCATCTAGAATACTTGGTATGGGTGATATGCTATCTATTATAGATAAAGCAGAAGAAGTTTTTAATGAAGAAGAAGCAATAGGATTAGAAAAAAGAATACGTAAAAATGAATTTACATTAGATGATTATTTAGATTATATGAAAAAGATAAAAAAAATGGGATCATTTAAATCAATACTTGCAATGCTTCCAGGTGTTCCAAAAGAATTAAAAGATGCAGAAATTGATGAAAAAAAATTACTTAGAATAAATGCTATTATAACATCTATGACAAAAAGAGAAAGAGCTAATCCTAAAATATTAGATGGTTCAAGAAGAAAAAGAATTGCAAAGGGTAGTGGAAATAAAGTAGAAGATATAAATAGATTTATGAATCAATTTAGTGAGATGCAAAAGATGATGAAGTCTATGATGAATGGAAAAAATCCTATGGGTAATATGAAAATGCCTAATTTCAAATAGAAAATAAATTAAATTTTAAGGAGGTGAACATTAATGGTAAAGATAAGATTAAGAAGAGATGGTGCAAAAAAAGCTCCATATTATACACTAGTTGTTGCTGATTCAAAATTCCCAGCAGACGGTAGATTTATAGATAAAGTAGGTGTATATAATCCTATGGTAGAACCAATAGTACTTGATATAAAAGGTGATAAAGTATTAGAGTGGATAAAAAAAGGTGCAAAACCAACAGATACTGCAAGAGCACTTATCAAAAAAGCTGGAATTGAAATTTAAGTTTAAATTTAAGGAGTGAAAGTAATATGTATAAAGATTTATTAGAATATATTGTTAAAAATTTAGTAACTAATTCAGATAAAGTTCAAATAACTGAATCAGAAGCTGATGGAAAAACAATTTTAACATTAAAAGTTGCAAAAGAAGATATGGGTAGAATAATTGGTAAAGAAGGTAGAATAATACGTTCTATTAGAGAAATAATTTACGCATATGCTATGAAAGATTCTGTTAAAGTTTCTGTATTTGTAGAAGAAGAATAATAATATGGATTTTTTGAAAATTGGTCAAATTGTAAACACACATGGAATTAAAGGTGAAGTTAAAATATATCCATATACTGATGATATTATTAAATTAGCTAAGATAAAAAAAATATATTTAGATCCAGAATTTAAATTAGAATATTTGATTACAGGTTCTAAAATTATTAAAAATATGTTAGTATTTAAATTATCAGGTATTGATGATATAGAACAAACTAAAACTTTAATGCAGCAGTTTGTTTATATTCCAAAAGAAAAAATTAAAGAGGAAAATTTATACTATGTTGAAGACTTAATTAATTTAGATGTGTATGTAGTAGAAAATGATATTTCATCTAGTAAATTTTTAGGAAAATTAACATATGTTTGGAATAACTCTGCAAATGATGTATATGAGATTAAAACTGAAAATAATATAATATATATTCCAGCAATAAAAGATGTTATTTTAAAGATAGATTTAGAAAATAAAAAAATGTATGTTAAAATAATGGAGGGACTAATTTAATGATTAAATTTATTGTACTTTCTTTATTTAATGATATGTTTACTTCATTTTTAAATACTAGCATTATAAAGCGAAGTATTGATGCAAATAAATTATCAGTTACACTTGTAGATATCAGAGATTTTTCTGAATTTAAAAACAAGAAAGTTGATGATACTCCATATGGTGGAGGTAGTGGTATGGTTATAGCAGCTATGCCAGTATCTAAAGCAATAGAGTATGCAATTTCTTTAACTAATAATTTAGATTATGAAATAATATATATGTCTCCTAGGGGTAAGTTACTTAAATATAACATTTGTAAACAATATGCAGATAATATAGAAAGTAAAGTATATATAATATTATGTGGTCATTATGAAGGTATTGATGAGAGAGTTTTAGAAGAGTATAATATAAATGAAATATCAATTGGAGATTATGTTTTAACAGGTGGAGAAATTCCAGCAATGGTATTTATAGATTCTGTTACAAGATTAGTTCCAGGAGTTATTGCAGAAGGTTCTTTAATAGATGAATCACATACAAATAAACTTTTAGAATACCCACAATATACTAAACCTAGTGTATTTAAAGATAGAAAAGTACCTGAGGTATTATTATCAGGAAATCATAAAAATATAACTGAATATAGAAATAAAAAATCTTTAGAAATTACAATTAAAAACAGACCTGATTTACTTAAATAAAAGATATGAATGAAAAGGAGTGAAAATTAAAATGGATATAATAAAAGCAATCGAAAAAGAATACACAAAAGAAAATGTTGATAAATTTGAAGTTGGCTGTACAGTTAAAGTTTATGTTAAAATTGTAGAGGGAACAAGAGAAAGAATTCAAATATTTGAAGGTACAGTTATAAAAAGACAAAATGCAGGAGTAAATGAAACTTTTACAGTTAGAAAAATATCTAACGGAGTTGGCGTTGAAAGAACATTTGCTGTTAACTCACCTAAAATAGAGAAAATTGAAGTTACTAGAAATGGTAAAACAAGAAGAGCTAAACTTTATTATTTAAGAGATAGAGTTGGTAAATCTGCTAAATTAAAAGAAGCTAAAAATTAATACATACTCAAGCACCTTATATATTTTATGTATATAAGGTGTTTGAATATATATTAACATATACAATTATAGTAGGAGGATTTTATATGACAGAAAGAGAAAAAATGTTAAATGGACAATTATATGATTGTGGTGATACTGAGCTTATAACTCAGTGGCATATAGCTAAAAATCTTGTTAGAGATTATAATAAAATAGATTCAGAAAATATTAAAGGGAAAGAATATATTTTAAATAAATTACTTGGGAAAATAGGCAATAATGTTTGGATTACACCTCCGTTTTCAGTTGATTATGGAAATAATATTTATCTGGGAGATAATTGTGAGATAAATATGAATTGCACATTTCTAGATGATAATAAAATTGTGATTGGTAATAATGCATTAATTGCTCCTAATGTACAAATATATACAGCGTTTCATCCAACAAATGCATCAGAAAGATTTGGAAAATCTAAAGAAGATGGATCATTTGAATTTTGTAAGACACAAACTTTACCTGTTATTATTGGTAATAATGTTTGGATAGGTGGAGGAGCAATTATACTTCCAGGAGTAACAATAGGAAATAATGTAGTAATTGGTGCAGGAAGTGTAGTTACTAAAAGTATACCGAGTAATGTAATTGCTTTTGGTAATCCTTGTAAAGTTAGTCGTAAAAATATATAATATTTATGAAATATATTGACTTTAAAACAAATGTTGGATATACTATATTTAGTAAATTAAAATAATAATGTGTCATATACATTGAAAGAAAATAAAGATAAATAGTAATTTGGGTAGTGAGGGAAAATATGAAAAAGAAAGTAATAATTATTTTTGTAATAATAATTTTATTAGTTTTATTGTTTCCAATTAGAAATCAATTAAAAGATGGTGGGACAGTGGAATATAAATCACTCGTATATAAGGTTTCAAAAGTTAAAAAATTAATTTCAATAGAAGAAATGAAAGAAGAAGGAAAAATAAAAGGATATGATAACGGAATTATTGTAGAAATTTTTGGTTTTGAAATCTATAACAATGTTGAATAAATTGAAGTTTACAGTGATAATTGAAGAAAATTAGTAATTCATTATGGATATGTATCAAAAAAGAGAAGAGAAAAAAATAGACTTGTAGAAGAAAAGAATAATACAACAAACATCAATTTGGGTATAGGGACATATAGATAACAACACTTAAACCCTTATAAATACTAGTTTTTATTAAAATGAGTTTTTATATATCTAGAGTAAAAATTTATAAAAAGTAACAATTATAGTTTAAAATGAAAGGAGTTGATAAAATTGGATGAAAATAATAAATTAGAAAACTTAAATCCTATTTTTAATAATATTAGACTTTTAATAAACCAAAGTAGGAACAATATATATAATACAGTAAATGTTGAAATGCTTAAATTATATTGGGATATAGGAAAAATCATTATGGAAATTCAACAAGGTGATGAAAGAGCTTCTTATGGTAATAAAGTATTAGAATCTTTATCTATTAAATTACAAGAAGAATTTGGTAAAGGTTTTTCAACAAGAAATTTAAGAACAATGAGAAAATTTTATCTTACTTTTCCAATTTGGAAGACAGTGTCTGCCAAATTAAGTTGGTCTCATTATTTAGAAATAATTAAAATTGAAGAAGAACATAAAAGAGATTTTTATAAAAAAGAAACTATAGAATCAAATTGGAGCGTAAGAGAATTACAAAGACAAATTGGTTCATTATTATATGAAAGATTAGCTATATCGTCAGATAAAAGCCAAGTTGTTGAACTTGCTAAAAATGGACAAACATTGAAAGAAGGCAAAGATTTAGTAAAAGATCCTTTTGTACTTGAATTTTTGGATATTAAAGAAAATACTAGATACTTAGAAAGTGATTTAGAAAAAAACATTTTAGAACATTTAAAAGAATTTTTATTGGAATTAGGCAAAGGCTTTATGTTTGTTGGTTCTCAAGTAAGAATTACATTGGAAGAAGATCATTTTTAGCCTGATTTAGTATTTTATAATAGACTATTAAAGTGTTTTGTAATAATAGACTTAAAAATAGGAAAAGTTACACATCAAGATATAGGGCAAATGCAAATGTATGTAAATTATTATGATAGAGAGGTAATAGGAAAAGATGAAAATGCTACTGTTGGAATATTATTATCAACTTTAAAGAATAAAACAGTAGTTAAATATACATTGCCAGAAGAAAATAAAAATATTTTTGCCTCATCATATAAACTACATTTGCCAACTGAAAAAGAACTTATTGAAGCGGTTGAAGAAGAAAAAGAGATATTAAAATTACAAGATATTGATATTGAAAATAATGAATAATTTAATTGGTAAATTTTAAATAATAAATTATGGAGATGATTGTAAATGGACAAGATACACTAGGAAGAAAGATTAAATAGATTTCTTACAGTTTGGAATCATGAAATATTAAAAAATAATGGTAAAATATCAAATGAGTTAGCAAAAATTCATGCAGAAACAGAAAATAAATAGCATGTTTTAAAATAAAATTGAGATGTAAAAATATGTTTTTTTATTAAAGTGTGAACTATGTGGTGGCAAAATGACTATAAGAAAAGCAAAAGATAAGATATATTATTATTGTGTTGGATATTATAGAAACAAAAACTGCGAAAATAATAAATAAATTAAAAAAGCGAAATTAATAAATTTAATAAAAAGTAAATTAAATTTGAATGAAGTAACTAGATTAA
>JAVVTJ010000036.1:0-11199 GCA_036653755.1 Clostridia bacterium | reverse complement strand
TACGTACAGCTTTTAAGGGCAAATTTAGTATGCGAACTCCCGTACCCCGAGACTAGATATATTATATACCTGCTAAGTAGATATGTCAATAAAATCTTTAATAAATCATGCGACAAAATTTGACACTAATTATTACTTCTTTAAAGATATATTTTTTACAAATCTAGCCCTAAAAATTAACCTTTATTTTGTTTTTTCACATTTTTACTTTACTTTTACTGTTTTTTGTGGCATAATTATATGTATAAATTACGAGGAGTGATAAAGATGATATATATTATGTTAGGTGGACCTGCTACTGGAAAAGGAACTAGATCTGAAATTTTATCAGAAAAATTAAATATACCTCATATTTCTACTGGAGAAATTTTAAGAGATGCTTCTGATAAAAATATTGAATTAAAAGAAAAAATGTCTAAAGGTGAGCTTATATCTGATGAAATAATAAATGAATTGTTATTTTTAAGAATATCAAAAACTGATTGTAAAGGTGGATTTGTTTTAGATGGCTATCCTAGAAAAATTCAGCAAGCATATGCATTAGAAGATATGCTTAAAAAATTGAATATGAATATTACAAAAGTCATAGAGCTTATTGTTTCTGAAGAATTAGCATTTAAGAGAATATTACAAAGAAAAGAATGTAGTATATGTGGAAAAGCATATGGTATAGACTTTCCATCTATGAATGGTGATAACTGTGATGATTGTAATGGAAAACTAGTTACTAGATCTGATGATACAGAAGAAACATTAAGAAAAAGAATGAATACATATAACATGCTTGCAAAACCTATTTTGGATTTCTATAAGACAAAAAATATTTTAAAAACAGTTGATAGTTCTAGTCATCCAGAAAGAGTTTTAGAAACATTAAATTAAGAAAGTGTGAGTTAAATTGATACATATAAAATCTGAAAAAGAAATAGAATTAATGAAAGAATCAGCACGAGTATTAAAACTCGTGCTTAGTGATGTTGAAAAAGAAATAAAACCTGGAGTTACAACTGCATATTTAGATAAAATTGCTGAAAAAGTTATGCTAGATAATGGAAGCATTCCATCTTTTAAAGGTGAAGAATGTCCATATAGAGGTGGAAAACCATTTAAACATGCTTTATGTTTATCAGTAAATGATGAAATAATACATGGAATTCCATCTGATAGAGTACTTAAAGATGGCGATTTAGTTTGTGTAGATTTAGGTGTATATAAAAACGGATACCATAGTGATGCAGGAAGAACATTTGGAGTTGGAAATATATCTGAAATATCAAAAAAATTAATTAAGGTATCACAAATGGCATTTTTTGAAGGTATGAAATATGCAAAAGAAGGATGTAGAATAGGTGATATTTCATCTGCGATAGAAAGTTTTGTACTAAAAAATGGATTTACACTTCTTGAAGAATATCAAGGACATGGAATTGGTAGAGAAATGCACGAAGATCCAGGAGTACCTAATACTGGTAGAAAAGGTACTGGGGCAAGACTTGAAAGTGGTATGGCAATAGCAGTTGAACCAATGATCTGTGAGGGTTCAAATAGAGTATATGTAAAAAATGATAAGTGGACTGTTGCAACAGTCGATAAGAAACTTACAGCATATTATGAAAATACTATAATTATAACAAAAAATGAGCCTGAAATATTGACTTATTAATGTTTTTATAGTATAATAAACAAGTAAACTTTGCGAAAAGTTATATTTATAAATAGGGGGAGTTAAATTAATGGCTAAAGATGATGTAATTGAAGTTGATGGAATAGTAACAGATGCACTACCAAATGCAACTTTTAAGGTTAAACTTGAAAATGGACATGAAATATTGGCTCATATTTCTGGAAAACTTAGAATGAACTATATCAAGATACTGCCTGGTGATAAAGTAAAATTAGAACTTTCAACTTATGATTTGCAAAAAGGTAGAATTACTTGGAGAGCAAAATAAACTCTATTTATTTTTTAAATTTGTGAAAAAATATAACTCGAATGCGGCTGAAAGGATATATGTATCCTATTTGTGTTATATTTTTCAATTTAGATATTTCTTAAAATATTAGAAATATTTAAAATATATTAGTATCTTTACATTATTTGTGTAAAGACTGTAAGACTTTTTATTTATTAACATTTCAAGTAAATAAAGAGCAAAAATGGTTTAGACTATTTTAAAAAATACTTTATACAAGTGTTTAAGGAGGATTCAAAATGAAAGTAAGACCATCTGTAAAAAAGATTTGTGAAAAGTGCAAGATAATTAGAAGAAATGGTGTCGTAAGAGTCATTTGTGAAAATGCTAAGCACAAACAAAGACAAGGTTAAATAGTGGGGGTGTAAATTTAAATGGCACGTATAGCTGGTGTAGACTTACCAAAGTCAAAAATCGCAGAAATAGGCTTAACATCTATATATGGTATAGGTCGTTCTGCATCTAGAACAATATTAGCAGAAGCTGGTATTGACGCAAACAAGAGAATAAAGGACTTCACTGATGATGATGAAGCAAAAGTAAGAGCAATAATTGAAAAAAGTCATATGGTTGAAGGAGATTTAAGAAAAGAAGTTTCTTTAAACATTAAAAGATTAATGGAAATTAATTGTTACAGAGGACAAAGACATAAAAGAAAATTACCTGTAAGAGGTCAAAGAACTAAAACAAATGCTAGAACTAGAAAAGGTCCTAGAAAAGTAGTAGCAGGTAAGAAAGGAGTATAGAAATGGCAACAAAGAAAAAAGTAATAACTAAGAAAAAAGTTAAGAAGAATATATCAACAGGTGCAGCGCATATACAATCTTCATTTAATAATACAATAGTTACAATGACAGATGTACAAGGTAATGTATTATCTTGGGCAAGTGCTGGAGGACTTGGTTTTAAAGGTTCAAGAAAAAATACTCCTTTTGCAGCAGGTGAAGCGGCTACAACAGCAGCTACAGCTGCGATGGTACATGGTTTAAGAACAATTGAAGTATTTGTTAAAGGACCAGGTTCTGGTAGAGAAGCAGCTATAAGATCGCTTCAAGCGGCAGGATTAGAGATAAGTATGATTAAAGATGTATCTCCAATTCCACATAATGGTTGTAGACCACCAAAAAGAAGAAGAATATAGTGGGGGTGTAAAAATATAATGGCAAGATATACAGACGCAGTTTGTAAAAAATGTAGAAGAGAAGGTATTAAACTTTTCTTAAAAGGTGAAAGATGTTCTAGTAGTAAATGTGCATTTGAAAGAAGACCATTCGCTCCAGGACAACATGGTAAAGGCAGAAGTAAATTATCTGAATATGGATTACAACTTCGTGCTAAACAAAGAACTAAAGTATATTATAGAGTTTCTGAATCTCAATTTAGAAAATACTATGATGAAGCTTTCAGAAGAACTGGAATAACATCAGATACTTTATTTGAACAATTAGAAATGAGATTAGATAATGTAGCTTATAGAATTGGATTAGGAATGTCAAGAGCAGAATCTAGACAATTAGTAGGTTATGGTATGCTACAAGTTAATGGTAAAAATGTAAATATACCTTCATATTTAGTTAAAGTAGGAGATATAGTTACAGTTAGAGATACAAAAAAATCTAACAAAGCTGTTGTAAATGTTTTAGAAAATAATAAAGCTAAAGTAATTCCATCATGGATAGAATTAAATAAAGAAAAATTTGAAGCTAAAATATTAAGAAAACCAGTAAGAGAAGATTCAGATATAGAAGTAGCTGAAAACTTAATTGTTGAGCTATATTCTAAAAACTAATTAAAATAATCATTTAAAATACGTAGTACGTGTAATCAGAGCGTACTAAAAGGAGGATATAAAATGATTGAAATGCAAAGACCAGAAATAAAATGTGTTGAAGTAGATGTAGACACATATTATGCAAGATTTGAAGTAGAACCTTTAGAAAGAGGATTTGGAATTACACTTGGTAATTCTTTAAGAAGAATATTACTTTCTTCACTTCCAGGATATGCAGTAAATACAATTAAAATTGATGGGGTAACTCATGAATTTGTATCAGTGCCAGGCGTAACAGAAGATGTTACAGACATAATACTTAATTTAAAACAAGTATGTGTTAAATGTGGTGATAATGATGAAAAAAATATGACTATCAGAGCAGTAGGACCTTGTGAAGTAAAAGCAAAAGATATTATAACTGATGGTACATGTAGTATTGTAAATAGTGATTTACATATAGCATATGTTGAAGAAGGAGCTACATTAAATATTGACTTAACTGCTATCAAAGGTAGAGGATATATGGTAGCTGATAGAGCTAACGTAGAATCTTTAAATATTTTACCAATAGACTCAATATTTACACCTGTAAAAAAAGTAAATTTTACAGTAGGTAAAACAAGAGTTGGTAAATCAGCAGATTATGATAGTTTAGTTATGGAAATATGGACAAATGGTGTAATAGAACCATTTCAAGCACTTAGTATGGCAGCTAGAATTTTAGATGAACATTTAGAATTGTTTATAGATTTATCTGAAATAGCTAAAACAATGTCAATCATGTCTCATAAAGAAATTTCTAAAAGAGATAAATTATTAGAAACTTCAATAGAAGAATTAGAATTTTCTGTAAGATCATATAATTGCTTAAAAAGAGCAGGTATGCATACAGTTGCAGATATTGTTAATAAAACTGAACATGATATGATTAAAGTTAGAAACTTAGGTAAAAAATCACTTGATGAGGTTCTCAAAAAAGTGTCAGACTTAGGTTTAGAATTTAAAAAAATTGATGACTAATTAAGGAGGGAAAAAAAGTGGCAAACGTTCGTAAACTAGGAAGAACAACTTCTCATAGATTATCTTTATTAAATAACTTAACAACTTCACTTATATTAAATGGTAAAGTTGAAACAACACTTGCAAAAGCAAAAGAATTAAAATCTCTTGCAGATAGCATAGTAAGTTTAGCAGTTAGTGAAAAAGATAATTTTGAAGTTAAAGAAAAAACATTATCTAGAGCAAAGCTAGACAAAAACGGCAAAATAGTTAAAGAAGCTAAAACTTCAAAAAACGGAAACAAATATGAAGTAGTAGTAAGAGAAACTGTTAAAGAAAATGTAAATGTAGATATGCCTTCAAGACTTGCAGCTAGAAAGAAAATGTTTACTATGATTAATAAAATTAAAGATGAAAAAGGAAATACTATTGATTTAACTAAAAAATTATTTGATGAAATAGCACCTAAATATGAAATGAATAAAGGTGGTTATACTAGAATAATTAAATTAGTTCCAAGAAAAGGCGACGGCGCAGAAATGGCTATAGTTGAATTAATATAATAATAAAAAATATCAAGATGAATTTGATTCATTTTGATATTTTTTATAATTTATTTGTATAATCTGTATTAGTTATCTTATTTGTTATAACACTATGAACATTAGTCGAATAAATATCTAAATTAATTAAATACTGTATATTACTATCTAATTTAGATAATATATTATCATTAATTGAAGTTAAAATAGGCATTTTAGATAGTTTATGCATATTTGAAAGTAATATAGCACCTTTATCATTAAAAGCTAAAATATGCGCATATATGAGATTATTATTTATACATAAATTAAACTTGTCTTTTGTTATATTAAGTAGAATATTTATAAATATTCTCTTTATTTTATTCTCAATATATCGTTTTGTTTTAATATTTTCTAATAAGTCTTCATAACTTTTTGAAGTTATAGCATATTTTTTAATTCTATTTTCTAAACCTTCTGTAACTTCATTTATATTTTTAAGTTCATCTAAACTCATACTATTTATTTTATATCTAAGTAATTTAAAAATTTCATTATTTAATACAAATTCATTATTTAAAAGTTTATCATATATTAATGTAGGAACATTGTTTTCTATTTCTTTAAAGTTATTATCACTTAAATATTTACGTATATTTGTACTAGAAATATATTTGTTATTTCTTTTAATACAATATGGCTGTATATTGCTTTTTAATTTATTTAGCTCTTTTAAATATTCAATAGCAAGTATGTTATTTGGTTTATTTATTTCTGTTAATTCATTTATATTTAAATATTTAGCAAGTACATTACTTCTTGATTTAGCAAAGTTAATATTTTTATTCTCACTTTGTATATCTTTCCATATTTTATCTTCATTTTCATTTATTTTATTTGCTACACTTTTAAGTAGTGCTATATTTTCACATTCTACGCCAAAACAAATATAGCCCACTATATTTAAAGAATTTAATAAATTAATAGCTCCTTTTGCAAAATATTGACTACTAGAAGTTGCATAAATAGTAGGAAGTTCTATAACTAAATCTACGCCATATTGTAATGCAATTTTAGCTTTTGTAAATTTATCTAAAATTGATATATTTCCTGTCATTGTAAAACTACCAGATATTACTAAGATAACAAAATCTGATTTTGTTATTTCTTTTGCTTTTTGTATATGATATATATGTCCATTATGCATAGGATTATATTCTGCTATTATTGCTAAGACTTTCAAATTTCGACACTCCTTTTGATAGTATTTCTATTTACTTTAATAAAATACATGATATAATATATATAGTTTAACATAAGTGTGGATAAATTTCAAGGAGGAATACATATATATGAATAAAAAAGTAACAATATATACAGATGGAGCTTGTTCTCGGTAATCCTGGTAAAGGTGGTTATGGAGCTGTTTTAATATATGAAGGCAATATAAAAGAAATATCTGGATATGAAGAAAATACAACAAATAACAAAATGGAAATGATGGCTGTTATAAAGGCATTAGAATTAATAAAATATGAATGTGATATTGAAATATATAGTGATAGTTCATATGTTGTAGATAGTGTTGAAAAAGGTTGGCTATATAGCTGGGAAAAGAAAAATTGGATTAAGTCAGATAAAAAAGAAGTTAAAAATATACCTTTATGGGAAGAATTACTTAAATATTTAAGAATGTATAATATTCATTTTAATAAAGTAAAAGGACATAGCACTAATGAATATAACAATAGATGTGATAAGTTAGCAGTAGATGCATATAAAAATATGTAATGATATTACCTATATAAGCATAATATGTTTGTATAGGTGATTTATTTGAAAAATTATTTGTTAAAATTATTAAAAGAAAATGAAAAAAGTATAAAAGTATTTGCTATATGTTTGATTATAGGACTTGCTACTGGCTTTATTGTATTTAACTTTTTAAATGTAGATAACAAAAAAGAATTAATTACAAGTGTTACTGATACATTAGATATTTGTAAAGATTTTAATTTTGAAAAAGTGTCAGTTTTACAAAATGGTATAAAATCAAATTTAATTTTAATGTGTATGTTTGTAATAATAGCTTTAACGGTAGTTGCTCCTATTATTATTTGTGTTATGTTTTTTATAAAAGGATTTGCAATAGGAATATTTACTGCGGTTATATTTAGTATATTTGGTTTTTGGAATGGAATATTAGTTAATGTATTAATTAATATTTTGCCAAATTTAGTATATTTACCAGCATATATATTTATGGGTATTAAAACAATAGATTTTCATTATTTTATTTTAGATAATAATAAAGTAAAAGAAAAACTAAAACAATTAGTAATACTTGTATATTATTTTGCTATATCAATGTCATTTTTCTTTTTATCAATTGTTATAGAGCAGTTATTATTTTCTATTGTTTTAAAAATATATATGAAAAATTAAAATTAATTAAATGTACATATTATTATTATTAAACTACAATATGTAATATATTTAAATAATACAATTTATCTTAAAATGCATACTTTTTATACAATTTACTTGAAAAGTTATGAAAAATATTGTACAATATATATATCTTGGGGGTAGCAATTATGGAAGATAAAAAGTTTTCAAATGGAATGTTTGGATATGATAAAGATGAAGTAGAAGAATATATAAAATCAATAAAGGCAGAATATGAAAGTAAACTTCAAGCAGAAAAGTCTGATTCAAATAGACTTTCAAATGAACTTACAATAGTTAAGAAAAAATTAGAAAGATATGAAATAGATTATGTTGAAAGACAAGAAAAAGTAGCTAATGCATTAATTACTGCTGAGGATCAATCTAAAAAAATAATTGAAAATGCTAGAATTGAAGCAGAAGAAGAACGTGAGAGAATAGAACATTTAATTGAAATGGAAAAAGAAAAGTTATTAGATTTAAAAAAAGAAGTAATAGATTTAAAAGAGAGAACTATAAGATTAATGGACAAATATAGCAATGATATGAATAGTTTACTTGATTAAATCATAAATTTATAATAGTTGTAATATACATAGAATAAAGGAGTTTTCTATGAAGGTTACAACTGTTTTTTTTAAGTCAAATATACTTAATATTACCAGTAATATAAAGGGTGCTATTAAAAGTGTTATATATGTAATATATGCAACTTTTTTAGTTATATCTTTTACGTTTTTTTTATCTAAATTAAATATAAGTAGTAAAATAATTGATTTAGCAAGTAATATACATATAAATAATAATAAAATATTTAGTATAGCTGATATTAAGAATATTTATCCTGTTTTTAATAATACAAGTTATTATATAAAAGAAAAAGTAAAAGAAAATATAAAAGAAGAAGTATTAGTTGTAAATAATGAAAATAGTTCAGAAAATGAAGTTTTAGATAATATAAAATTTGAAGATGCAGTAAATGTATTTTCAAATAAAAAGAGCTTAAATATTAATAAAACATCTAGTAAAGATAAAGATGTAGTTATAATAGATGATATAAAGATATATAACTATTCAAGTTTAAGAGATATTGATTATGAAGCAGTATATAATAAAGTTATAACTTTAACTAAATCAAGTGATAAAATTTTGTTATATAATACACATACTTCTGAATCATATACAAATAGTGAAAAATATAAATTTGGTTATTCTGGAACATTTAGGAGCAGAGAGGCTAAATATAATATGTTAAGTGTTGCAGGAAAGTTACAAAGTAATTTAAAAGAAAAAGGAATTAATTCAATTCATGATACTACTCCTCATGATTATGGTACATATACAAGTTCATATGCAAGATCAAAAACAACTATTAAAGAAGCTATAAAAAAAAGTGGTAATTTTGGAATATCTATTGATGTTCATAGAGATGCAAGTGGAGATACTTCATTTGCACCTAAAACAAATATAAACGGTTTAGATGTAGCTCAATGTATGTTTGTAATTGGTGTAGGAACTAATAAGAATAGAAATGAATATTATGAAGATAATTTAGCTTTAGCAATTCAAATGCAAATTTTAGCTAGTAAAATATATCCAGGATTATTTAGAACAATGTTTATAAGAAATTCAGTATATAATCAAGATCTAAATAAATATTCATTATTAATAGAAGTAGGTGCTACTGGAAATACTTTTGATGAAGCATATAGATCAACAAGATGTTTAAGTAATTTATTTAATATTGTATATAAAAAATAAATGTTATAGTTGTAATACAAAATTGTATATGATATAATTAAAGCATATTAGGGGGTAGTCATATGCAAGGCATATCTTTAAATTTTAAAGGATTAAGTCCTTTTGTTGATGAAAATGAATTAAAGTTAATGGAAAATAGTATTTTATCAGCTCATGATATGATTAATAATAAAACAGGAGCAGGTAGAAATATGCTTCGGTTGGGTGGATTTACCTAATCAAATTACTGATGAAGAAATAGAAAAGATTAAAAAATGTAGTGAGAAGATAAAAAAACAAGCAGATGTTTTTGTTATAATAGGAATAGGTGGTTCATATTTAGGATCAAAAGCAGTTATTGATATGTTTTCTAGTACATTTAGCAATATGCAATCATTAACAGATAGAAAACATCCACAAATATTATTTGCTGGAAATAATTTAAGTGGTAAATATTTGCGTGATTTAATTGAGTACATAGGAGATAAAGATATAGCAATAAATGTAATATCTAAATCTGGTAAAACCTTAGAACCAGCAATAGCTTTTAGAATACTTAGATTATTATTAGAAGAAAAATATGGAGTATCTGGAGCTGCTGAAAGAATATATGTAACTACTGATGGAGAAGATGGTATATTAAATAAAATTGCAAAAGATAATGAATATACAACTTTTGTAATTCCGAAAGATGTAGGAGGAAGATATTCTGTTTTAACTCCTGTTGGATTATTACCAATGGCAGTTGCTGGTATTGATTTTGAAGAAATTATTGATGGAGCAATTTTTGCAGAATATGTATATAACGAAAGAAGTATAGAAAATAACGAATGCTATAGATATGCTGCATATAGAAATATATTAAATAAAAAAGGTAAAGATATAGAAATAATGTCAGCATATGAACCAAGTTTTGCTACTTTTATTGAATGGTTTAAACAATTATTTGCAGAAAGTGAAGGAAAAAGTTCAAAGGGAATATTCCCAGTAGGTGTCAACTTTACAACCGATTTGCATTCTATGGGTCAGATGATTCAAGATGGTAAACGTAATATTTTTGAAACTGTTATTAATGTTGATAGAAATAAAAGTTTTATATCACTTCCACAAGTTTTAGATAATTCAGATGGCTTAAATTATTTATCAGGAACTGAAATAGATTATATAAATAAACAAGCATTTTTAGGAACTATAAAAGCTCATGTTGAAGGATTAGTACCATGTATTATTATAAATTTAGAAGAAGTTACAGAATATAATGTAGGACAATTAATATATTTCTTTGAAAAAGCATGTGCTATTAGTGCATATGTTTTAGGAGTTAATCCATTTGATCAACCAGGAGTTGAAGCATATAAAAATAATATGATGGATTTATTAAAGAATAAATGAAAAAAATAAAATTAACATCAAACAAACTTAAAATTATAGCTATAGTAACTATGATTATTGATCATATAGGTTATTATTTTTATTATTTATTAAATGATAACATTTACTTATTATGTAGAATAATAGGTAGAATTTCTATGCCACTTTTTGTATTTTTATTAATTGAAGGATATTTACATACTAAAAATTATATAAAATACGTAAATAAAGTAGCAATATTTGCAATAATAACACAATTATTCATATTTTTATTAACATATATAAATAAAATTTATGTTCCAAATTATAATATAAATATATCTAGTAGTTTAAATATTTTATTTAGTTTTGTATTTATATTATTATTTTT
>JAVVTJ010000035.1:0-11620 GCA_036653755.1 Clostridia bacterium | reverse complement strand
CTGAAACATTTTAGAAAAAATATTTTGAAAATTATATGATATATAATATATCATACTTTAATTTATATTACCATACTTTCGACAAAACTAGATAAAGCTTGATAATATTCGACAACATTTTGTAACAAAAAAGTAATAAATTAATTTGTAATTATATAAATTATATTGTCATAATTTAATTACTTTTTAAAAAAACATAGCTAACTTTTATCATTTTATAAAATACTACTATAAATATTATATATTAGTTTGGCATAACACAAATTTGCCTAAAAAAAGTAGATAAAATCCCACTGAATTATGATGATACAGCTGAATTTTATCTATATATATAGTTATTTTTTATGTACGTACATGTATGTGCCTACTAAATAATTTTAATTTCTGTTTTTATTGATTTTAAAACCTGTTTTATTTTTCATTATTTTATATATATTGTATACTTTTGTAATACTACACTTTTTTTCTTCTAATTATTATACCATCTACTACTTTAAATGGTATCTTTATTTTAACTAACTGACCTTTTATACCTGGATTTACAAAATCAATCTTTTCATTATTATTTATGTTATATAGCTCTGTTATTATAAATGATTTTTCTTCTATACTATCTGGATATAGCAGTTCTAATTTATCACCTATTTTTAGTTTATTTTTTATTTCAATTATTGTTAATTGTTTAAAGCTATCTATAACTTTACCTGCATATTCATATTCTAAATTATCGCTTTGTCCTGTTAAATCATGTATGTCTTGGTTATTTTCATCAGTATAATAGAATTCAGATAAGCCTCTTGTTTTAACTTTTTTAAGTTCAGTTAAATATTTTGAATAATCATATTCATTTTTTTTATTGTTTAATATTAGATCATAACATTCATCAATAGCTTTTCTATATGCTCTTACAACAGTTGCTAAATAGTAATCTGTTTTAAGTCTTCCTTCTATTTTTAAACTATTTATTCCCATTTCAATTATTTCAGGTATTTTTTTAATTAAACACATATCTTTTGAAGAAAATAGATAAGTTCCTTTTTCATCATAATCTATATTAATAGTGCTTGAAGGATTATTTACTTCCGTAGCATATATATTATATTGCCATCTACAAGGTTGTGCACAATCTCCTAAATTAGCACATCTATTAGTTAAATATTTACTCAAATAACATCTTCCTGAATATGCATAACATATTGCGCCATGAACAAACATTTCAATTTCTAAATCTTTAGGTTTATTTTCCATTATATATTTTATTTTTTCACTGCTTAATTCTCTTGCAAATATTATTCTTTTAGCTCCATAACTTTGCCAAAATTTAGCAGCTTGCAAACTTACAGTATTTGCTTGTGTACTTATATGTATTTCCATATTTGGTGCTATTTCTTTTATTTTAGATATAACTCCAACATCACTTGCAATAATTGCATCAGCTTTTGATATTACTAATTTTTTAATTTCTTCTTCTATTTCAGCATAATCTTCATCATGAGCATATATATTAAGTGCTACATATACTTTTTTACCTATACTATGAGCATAGTTTATTGTATCTTCTAATGTATCGCTTTCCATTTCAGCTCTTGATCTAAGTGACAATTTAGCTGTTCCTGCATATACTGCGTCAGCTCCATATGCAAAAGCAATTTTTGCTTTATCTAAGCTTCCTGCTGGTGCTAATAATTCTGGTTTATTCATAACATTTTTTCTCCTTATTTTAAATATTATTTTATTTTAAATATTTCGTTATTATTATACAAATTTGATATTATATTTAAATATTCATTTTTACCTATTTTTTTACTTAAATTTAATATATTTTTTTTATTTAACATAAATACAATAGCAAAAATTAAATAGTTTTGTAATAGATGATCATTTTCTTCAAAAAAAGAAGAATCTTTTATTTTATCTTTTAATGTATTTAACTGACAATATAGCTTTACAACACTTTTTTTATGTTTTGACATAATTTCATCAGTAGAAATTATATTTATTGTTATGAAAAACAAGCCAAATTCTAATATAGCATTAACATTTAAAATGACTGATATACATAGAAATATACCAATTGAAAGTATTGCATTTGTTAATGTTACTAATACTATTTTTCTATCTGATATATTCATAATAGCTGAATATATTGTGTTTCTAAGTTTAAATGTTTCTCTCATAAAAATAGAGATTAAATAAAGTATTACACTTAAACATATAATTAAAATTCCTATTACAGTTCCAGTAATAGCTAAATTATTTCCAATATTTAATATATCAATTAAAAAATATTGAACTACTTTACTATTAAAACAGATATTCATTGATATATACATAATTGTAATTATTGCTATTATATGATTTGTAAATTTTAAAAATGCTGGAACTGTAATAGCATTTGCACCTATTTTATCTAGCTTTTTTTTAACTAATATATCTACTTTTTTAAGGTTTAGATTAATCTTTTTGTTATTAACTAAATTACAAATTCTTTCATTAATATCAACTTCTTTTTCATTTTCAAATACAATTTTAAAAATACATTTTTCTATTTCATCTAATGATTCTATATTAGATTCATTTTTTAATTTAATAATATTTATATACACATCATCTTTTTTAATATTTGTAATAGTTAAAATATCTTTTTTAACTAAATTTAATATAGTAGCTATAATATCAGTTACATATATATTTCTATTATCAATAACTAAACCTGCAACTATTGGATTAATACTATCCATAATTTCATTATCATATACAATTGGTAAATTTTTATCATAATCATAATTTAAAAATAATATTATCCAATATATGACTAAAACTACTATTAAAAAAATTGTTGTATACATACTTTACCTCCTGCCAGCAAAAGTTTAAACTAATTTACTTAAATTAAATATTATATCTGTAACAAAAGTACTTAAACTTGTACATAATAATATATATAGATTTATTATATAGTCAGGTTTTACAAATATAACTAAAATAATTGATATTACTATAAATGGTCCAAATGCTATATAACTACTAGCTTTTTTTCTATTTAAAATCATTAATATACTTCCAATTATTGCTCCTAAAAAAAACGAAACAAGTGTTATTACTAATATGTTTTTTATACCAAATAACAGTCCAAGTGAAGCCATAAGTTTTACATCTCCAAAACCCATTCCTTCTTTTTTAAATATAACAAGTGAAAGTAGTGAAATAACATAAAATATTCCTCCACCAATTATAGCACCAAATAAATATGATTTCCATAATGATAAATTAAATAATAAATTAATTATCGCTAATATAACTATTACAATATGTGCTTCATCTGGTATAAGCTGAAATTTATAATCAATATAAAATACTATTGTTAAAGTAGCTACTAATATTGCATAAACATATGATATATATGTATTACCTAAATGTAGCATAATTACTTCAAATATACAAAGTAATATAACACTATATTTTATATCAATTTTAAACCCTTTTTTTAATGTTTTAAAAAATTCTTTATATGTTATTTCTTCTGAAACAACAGGTGGTAATTTAACATTTAAATGTGCAACAATCTGTCCAAGTATAATTGCTAAAAAAAACATTACTATATATCCAATAATCATTTATTAATCCCCTTATTTTCATTATATTTTTTAATTACATATCTTTCTAATGGTCTTTTTATTCTAGTACCCCAAAATTCTTTTTTCTCTATTGGATTTACTAATATAGTTTTAATTCCAAATCTATTTCCACCATAAATATCAGTAAATAGTTGGTCACCAATAATAGCTATATTTTCCTTATCTTCATTTAATAATTCTTGTGCTTTTTTAAAACCAAAAGACCATGGTTTTAAACCATTATATAGATATTTCATTGATAACTGTTTACCTATTTTTTTAACTTTATTTATATTTGGAGAATTGCTTAAAATACATACTTTTATATTTTTATTTTTTAACTCTTTAAGCCATTTTTTAACTTCTTTATTATATACATACTTATGATTTACCAGTGTATTATCCATGTCAAATATAACAGCAGTAATTCTTTCTTTAATTAATACCTCATAAGGTATATCTTCAACTTTATCAAATACAAAAGTCGGAAAAAATCTTTTAAACATTTTAACTCATCCTCCATATATATATTATCATCTTTTTTGCTATATTTCAATTGTTTTTTATTATTTTAACATATTTAATATAATTTTAAAGATTCCGCTTTCAAGTGCAACACTTTTTTTGTAAAATTCATATATAATTTTCTATTATAAAAGATTCCACTTTCAAATGCAACATTTTTTTATAAACTCCCGTTTTAGTCCCTTTTTACTAGATTTTACATTTGTTGTCTACTTTTTTTGTTGTACTTTCAAAAAGATTTTCACATTTAATATAATTTTTTATTCTTTTTACAAATTTCACTTTTATTTGGTAAAAAATTATGTTATACTATTATACAAGGAGTGAATTTTATGGAAAATACAATTTATGATGTTTTAAAATCTAGGGATTTAATAAAACAAATAACATTTGAAGATGAATTTAAACAATTAGCAAAAGAGGAAAAATTTTCGTTATATTTAGGAATAGATCCTACTGCTGATAGTATACATATTGGACATTTTATACCTTTAATGATGATGTCATATTTTCAAAAATGTGGGCACAAACCAATTATTTTAATAGGTGGTGGTACTGCTTTAATTGGTGATCCTTCTGGCAAAACAGATATGAGAAAAATGCTTACACAAAAAGATATTGAAAATAACGTAGAGAGTATAAAAAAACAAGTTAGTCGCTTTATATCTTTTGAAGGAGAAAATGCCGCTATAATCGTAAATAACGCTGATTGGATATTAAAACAAAATTATATAGAATTTATATCAAAAATAGGTGTACACTTTAATGTAAATAGAATGCTTTCAGCAGAATGTTTTAAACAACGTATGGAAAATGGATTAACTTTTTTTGAAATGAATTATATGCTTATGCAAAGTTATGATTTTTTACATCTTTTTGAAAATGAAAATTGCAGAGTTGAAATTGGTGGAGATGATCAATGGTCAAATATGCTTGCTGGTGTTGATTTAATACGTAAATTACATAAAAGTGGAAGTTTTTGTTTAACTTGTCCTTTACTTTTAAATAGTGAAGGTAAAAAAATGGGAAAAACAGTAAATGGTGCTTTATGGCTTAGTAAAGAAAAAACAAGTGTATATGATTTTTATCAATATTGGAGAAATATTGAAGATAGTGAAGTTTATAACGTACTTAGAATGCTTACTTTTCTTCCAATGGATGAAGTAAATAGATTATCTAATTTAGATGGTAGCAAAATAAACGAAGCAAAAAAAATTGTTGCTTATGAAATAACTAAACTAATACATGGTGAAGAAGAAGCACTAATTGCAAAAAATACTTCTGAAGAATTATTTGAAAATTCAAATATATCAGATACTATGCCAACTGTTATTGTAGATAAAGAAGATTTAAATATATTAGATTTACTTATAAAATGTGATATAACTAGTTCAAAATCTCAAGGTAAAGTACTTATAAATCAAGGCGGAATTTTGATTGATGACAATAAAATAACTGATATAAATTATAATATTGATATTTCTAAAAAAGAAGTTATCTTAAAAAAAGGTAAGAAAGTTTTTATTAAAATAATAATAAAATAAGAGGTGGATCTTTGAAATATTCATTAGGAGAAGAAATTGCAAATTCTGTTACTCATGGTATTGGAGCATTGTTTTCAATAGTTGCTTTAACTATAATGGTAATATTTGCTACATTATATGGTAATGTATGGCAGATAGTTTCTGTTAGTATCTATGGTGGTACTTTGGTACTATTATACACAATGTCCACATTATATCATGCAATAACAAATGAAAAAGCTAAAAAAGTTTTAAAAGTATTTGACCACGCAGCAATTTATTTATTAATTGCTGGTACTTATACACCTTTTGCATTAGTAACTTTAAGAGAACGTGGAACAATTGGTTGGACCATATTTATATCAATATGGATAATTGCTATAATTGGAATTATATTTAGTAGTATATTTATAGGTAAAGGAAAAATACTTTCTACAATTGCGTATATATTAATGGGTTGGATAGTTGTATTTGCAATGCCTGACTTAATTAATGTAATGAAGTTACATAACGCCTTACCTGGTGTATACTTACTTGCTGCTGGTGGTATAGCATATACAGCAGGTGCAATATTTTATATATTTAAGGTAAAATACTTTCATTCAATATGGCACTGCTTTGTTTTACTAGGAAGTGTACTTCATTTTATAGCAATAATGTTATATGTATTATAACAAATAGAAACTCAGTAATTAAATTTACTGAGTTTTTATTTTTATTTTACTTTTTCTGAAAATTCATTGTTTACTACTTTGTTATATGGCGCTTTTTGTTTTAATTCACCAGCTTGCTCCATTACAGTTTGTAATAGTTCAAAACTACTTTCTTTAAGAACTGGGCTATCACTCCATACATCAATATCTTTATACCTTTGAATAACTGTTTCTAATAACTCTAAATTTGTATCTGGAAAAAAATCTATTATACATGTTGCTATTTCTTTTGAGCTATGCTCTTTTACCCATAATTGTCCTTTATATACACTATCTACAAATTTTTGAATAGTTTCTTTGTTATTTTGTATATAACTTTTTTTAGCAAAATATGCTGTATATGGTATTTCACCACTTTCTTTACCAATTGATGCTACTATATATCCTTTACCAGAATTTTGAATTAAAGATGCAGTTGGCTCAAATAAAGTAACATAATCTGCTTTTCCACCAGTAAATGCTCCTGCCATTAAATCAAATTTTATACTATCATCTAATATTAAATCTTTTTTAGGATTTATTCCATTTTTTCTTAATGTATATTCAAATGTCATATATGGAACTCCACCTTTTCTACCAGGTATTACAGTTTTTCCTTTTAAGTTATTAAAACTAAAATTTTCATTTGTTTTACTTACAAGAAATGAACCATCTTTTTTAGTAAGTTGTGCAAATACTTCTGTATAGTCTTCTTTTCCTTCATTATACACATATATTGAAGCTTCAGGACCTGCAAAACCTATATCACATCCACCACTTAGTACAGATGTCATAACTTTATCTGCTCCTTGACCAGTAGTAAGTTCTATTTTTAAATTATTGTTTTCAAAAAATCCTTTTGAAATTGCTACATATTGTGGTGCATAAAAAACAGAACGAGTAACTTCATTTACTTTTAATACTTTTACATCTTGAACTTTTTCATTATTTTTTAAATATACTATACCAAAAATTGATGCAATAATCAAAACAAACAATATTATGCTTAAAATTATGTATTTTTTCATTATATCAAACCTCCTAATATATGATATTACTTTAAACTATATTTTGTTAATTAAATTTATTAGATTTTAATATACACTTTTCTAAAATTACAACAGATTGATAAAGAAGTGCTGCTATAACCGCTAGTATTATAACACTTGCCATTACTAAATCTAGCTGAAATACTTGACCACCATATACAATTAAATATCCAAGGCCTGCTTTTGAAACTAAAAATTCACCAGATATGACACCTACTAATGATAATCCAATATTTATTTTAAGTGAATTTATAAATGTAGAAATATTTGCTGGAATTATTATTTTAGTAAGTATTTGAAATTTGTTAGCATTAAAAGTTTTAGCCATTTTTATCTTTTCTTTATCTGTATCTAAAAATCCATTTAAGATTTGAAGAATTGTAACAATTAGTGAAATAGAAAGTGCCATTACAATAATTGCAGGCATTCCTGCTCCTACCCAGATTATAATAATAGGTCCAAGTGCTATTTTAGGTAAGCTATTTAAAACAACCAAAAAAGGTTCCATAACTTTTGATAAAAACTTTGATGACCATAATATTATTGCAATAATTATACCAAGTATTGTGCCTGATAAAAAGCCTACTATTGTTTCAAAACATGTAACACCTATGTGCATTATTAATCCATTAGATGATAAATTTTTAAATGTATTTAAAATACGTGATGGTTTACTTGCTATAAAGCTATCAATTATATTTGCATTTGCAAGTAATTCCCATGAAACAATTATACTAATTAGTATTGTTATTTGAGTAAATATAACAAGTAGTTTATTTAGAAATATTTTTCTTAGGTATTTTTTTCTATCTATTGAAATATTTTCATGCATGAACATCTAACTCCTTCCATATGGTATCGAAATATTTACTAAATTTTATACTTTCTCTACAATTAATAGGAGTTCTATTTGGTAGTTCAAAATCAATTTCATGCACTATTTTAACAGTTGCTGGTCTTTTAGTTAAAACTACTATTCTATCAGACATACTAATACTTTCTGATATATCATGTGTTACCATTATTGTAGTTATATTCTCATTTTTTAAAATTGTATATATATCTTTTGTAACCATTATTCTTGTTTGATAATCAAGTGCAGAAAAAGCTTCATCTAAAAGTAATATTTTAGGTCTTACTGCAAGTGTTCTAATAAGTGCTACCCTTTGTCTCATACCACCAGATAGTTGTGAAGGATACTTATCTTTAAACTCATATAAGTTATATTTTTTCAAAAGATTTACTGCATATTCTTCATTTTCTTTTGTTTTAATTCCTCTTATCTCTAAACCAAATACAACATTGTTATATATAGTTCTCCATTCTAGTAAACTATCTTTTTGTAACATATATCCAATTTTAGGATTTGCACATTTAATTTCTTCTTTATCTAAATATACACTTCCAGCAGTTTTATCTTCTAATCCTGCTATAATTGATAAAAGAGTTGATTTACCGGCAACCACTAGGACCAATTATACTAATAAATTCGCCCTCATATACATTAAAACTAATACTATCTAGTGCTATTATTTCGCCATTTTTAGCTTGATATTTTTTACCTATATTATCTATTTTTAAAATTTCATTCATATTCATTATACCTTTCAATATATAATATTATATTGAAAAAGTACTTCCATAGTGAATATATTTTTTTTAGGGCTAGTCTTGTAAAATTATTTGCAAACTTAAATTCTAGTTAAAATGTCATTTTATGATGCAACTTGCGACCGATTACTTTAAAAATATATTGACTATACTATATAGAAAGTGATATAATACTTCTATCTCGGGGTACGGGAACTCGCATACTAAATTTGCCCTTAAAAGCAGTACGTATGAAGTTGTTTTTGCTTTTAGCAATGATGCAACATGCCACAAGACTAGCCCACTAGGGATTTTAATTTGATACATATCATAACTTTTTAGCTAATATTTAATTAAACTCACGCATTAAAATATGCCCTTATAACTGAATATAACATCAGTTACAAAAGCATATTTTAATGTAGTACGTTTATTATGCCAAATACAATTGAGCTTTACCTTTAATACATTTAGGCAAACCCTCTATTTTCATATTACTTATAGCATATCTCAATTTATAGTGAATATAATTTTACAAAACTAGCCCTAAATCTCAAGCCAGAATGTTGTGCCTATTGCGACTTTACTTTCTACTCCATATTTGAATTTGTGAAGTTCTAATATATTTTTAACTATTGATAAGCCTAAACCTGTTCCATATCCTGACTTTCTATACTTATCATTTGATTTATAATATCTTTCAAATATTTGAGTTGTATCTTCTATTCCTTTACCATTATCTTTTACTTCAACTCTAACTCTATCACTATTTATTAATATGTTAACATATACAGTTTTATCTATTCCTACAAAATTTACAGCATTACTTATTAAGTTATATAATACTTGATTTATTTTAATTTTATCAGCTTTTATCATACATTCTGTTTGATTATTTTCAACACTTAGTATAAACTTATGATCTTCTAAATATCCAAAACTATTTAATATATTAGTTACTTGTGCTATTATATCATATTCTTCTATATTAAGCTCATATGTACCAGTTTCTAATTTTGATAAATCCATCATATCATCTGTAAGTTTAGTAAGTAAATTTGCTTGATCTATTATAACAGATAAATGCTCATCTCTTTTTTCTTTTATATCTCCTGATAAATCTTTTATCATTTCAGAATACGCTTTAATAACAGTAAGTGGTGTTTTTATATCATGTGATACATTAGCTATTAATTCTTTTCTAAGTCCATCAGTTTTTTTAAGTTCAGTAGCACTATAATTTAAAGCATTTGCTAAATTATTTATTTCTTCATATTCACTTTGTTTAAATGTTACATCATAATTTCCTTTACCTAATTCCTTAGATAGCGTAGTTATTTCAGTAAGTGGTTTTACAAACTTTTTTGATATATACGCAGATATAATAATTGACAATATAATTACTATAATAGTTATATATATAAGCTGATTTGATAATACTTTTGTAGCAGCTTCTATTGGTTCTATATTGGTTGAAACAATTACATATATATCTTGTATCTTATTTGCATAAATAATACTCTCAGACTTGTATCTAGGTATTTTTATTGTATATGTGGTATATTTACCATTATTATTTTCTATCTTCTTTATTGCTTGTTGTAAGTCAATATAAAAGGGCTTATCTGATGAAGATGCAGACGAATATTCAATATTACCATTTTCACTAAATGCTAGTATATTCATAGAATTTTTAAAAGCAATTTCATCTAATAACTGAGTATTATTTAAATTTTTTGTAACATTTTCACCAATTTTTACAAGTTCACTCTCTAGCATATTTTTATAATACGCTTGTATAAACACAACTTGCATGATCCATAATATAGCAAAAATAGCTATTGAAAAACCTGAAAAATATAATATAAATTTATTTTTTATACTATTTATCTTTATACTCAAATTTATACCCCATTCCTCTTAAAGTTACAACCAAATCTCTATATTCTCCTAAATTACTTCTTAATGTTTTAACATGTGTATCTACTGTTCTATCATCTCCAAAAAAGTCATATCCCCATACATTTATAAGTAAATTTTCTCTAGATAAAGCTATATTTTTATTAATAACTAAATAAAATAACAAATCATACTCTTTTGGTGAAAGTTTAACTTCTTTATCATCTATAAATACTTCTCTTGATGTCATATCTATTACTAAACCATCATATTTATATATTTTATGTTTAATATTATTTCTATTTAATATAGCGTTAATTCTAGCCATTAATTCCTTTGGACTAAATGGTTTAGTAACATAATCATCTGCTCCTATTCCAAAACCTAATAACTTATCATATTCTTCTCCCTTAGCAGAAAGCATAATTATATTTATATCTTTATTTTTTTCTTTTATTTGTTTAGCTGCCTGTATTCCATCTAATTTTGGCATCATTATATCTAGTATGATTAAATCATACTTATTAGTTTTACTTTTTTCTACTGCTTCTAATCCATTTGATGCTTCTTCTACTTCATAACCACCTACTACTGCATATTCTTTAACAACTTGTCTTATTTTTGGTTCATCATCTACTATTAATATTTTCATTTAATTCACTCCTTCTACAATTGGTAGTGTAAAAGTTTTGTACTTTTATAGTAAACTAAAATTCCACACTACC
>JAVVTJ010000034.1:0-11774 GCA_036653755.1 Clostridia bacterium | reverse complement strand
AGTATAGGAACAACAAATCAAAGTATAGGAAATATAGGAGATAGCGGTGTAGTATATAATGCAAATGCAAGTGATGTGAGATTAAATGATACATATTACCAAAATGATAGAGATGCATTAAATGTTGCAGGAATATACGTTAATAGTTTGTTTGGCTCTCGTAGTGTTTTTACGCGACCTGGCAAAAAATCGTATTTCAGCATACGTACAGCGAGTGGTACTGGTTACTGCGATATGTTTGATATCGATAGTTCTGGTGCTGTTAGAGAAAATAGCAAGACTTGCGAGGTAAGTGCTGTAGTTTCTCTAAAACCTGTAATCAAAGTCATAGGAGGAGAAGGTACAGAGGCAAGTCCATACCAAATAGGAATCTAAACTAGAGCGAAGAGCGAGTGGAAGGTCCTTTGGTCTTCCGCTCTCACCCCGAGATGGGGGGTATGATGGTGTGCACATTTTATTTTTTGAAGTATCAATAGAAATAAGAAAACACATATATACTTCAAATACTATTGAATTTAAAAAATAAGCATTAAGTAATGATTATGACTTAAGCTTATTTTTTATATTTATTGTATAAAACATACAAAATATATTAAAAAGTATAAAATAAATGAATAGTACTTGAATTATTAAGGCTTTTGTAGTATTATTTATTTAGGTATAAGGTGGTATTTGTTTTATGGCATTTGTATTTAATATAATTATATTTATAACACTTGTACTAGCTATTGTTTTAGTTACAAGAAATTTAATGATAATAAGTATACGAAAAATAGCTATTTATTTAAGATGGAATAATAATGTAATAGGAAAACTTTTAGGTTATGCAACTTCAACACCAGAGCTTATTAGTGCTATTGTTACTAGTAGTATTGGTATGATGAGTGCATGTATATTTAATGTTTTATCTTCTAATATAGTTAATATTGTTTTTGTTTTTTTTGTTTCTTTAAAATTTAAAAGATTTAAGAGTTTAAAACATAAAAAATTTAAACTGGATTATATTTTTGTTGTAATAACATTAATTGTACCTTTATTATTAATATTTACTAAGTTTGCAGAGAATATTTTTTCTATACCTATTTTAGTATTAATATATTTAGCATATATATTTTTATCTAAATCAAATAATTATTTTGAAGAAGAAGAATTAAAAATATATGGTGAAGAAGTTAAAATAACAGAATATAAATTAAAGAAAAAACATTTGAATTTAAGTAGAAAGAAAAAAGTTATATTTAACATATTAATATTAATTTTTAGTTTGTTTTTGTTATATTTTTTAGGTAATTATTTAGGAAATATATTAGAAAAGTTAGGTAATAATTTTAATATGCCACGGATATATAATAGGAATAATAATGGGAATTATAACATCAATACCTGAACTTGTAACGTTTATTCAGTCATATAAAAGACATAGAAGATATAAAAATATAAATAAAGATAAAGGAGCAGAGGAGGTTATAAATAATTTAGTTACATCAAATATTTCTAATTTATGTATAATACAATTAGTTGCAATTTTAGTATACTATATATTTAAATAAGGGGTGAAAAATTTGAAACCATTTAAAACTGGATTTATGGTTGGTAGATTTCAGCATATACATTTAGGTCATGAAAAATTAATTAATATAGGTATTAGTTTGTGTGATATATTTGTTGTTTTTGTAAGTAGTAGTGATAAACTAGAAGAAATTAGAAATCCATATAATATAGATTATAGAATAAGTTTAATAAAAAAAATATATAGTAAAGAAATAGAAGAAAAAAAATTAATAATATTTTCTCTTTGTGATTTAACTTGTGAAGAAGATTTAACTCCTTTATGGGGAAGATATGTTATAGATGAATTTAAAAAAAATACAAATTTAATACCTGAATGTATTATATATGGAAAAGATAAAAATATAGATAAATGTTTTTCAAAAAAAACTGTTGAAAATATAACAGAAGTATTTGTAGATAGAAAAAGTTTAGAAATATCTGCAACTCAAATGAGAGAATATTTATTAAATGATGATATAGATAATTGGAAAAAATATTCAAATAGTAAAATACATGATGAGTATAATAATTTAAGAAATAAGTTATTATTGTACAAATTATGATATATATATTTAAAGGGGGATTTTAAAATGGAAAATTTAAAAAATTATGACGTAGAGTTATATAATGCAATTGAAAAGGAAAATAAAAGACAAAAAGATAATATTGAGCTTATAGCATCTGAAAATTTTGTATCACCTGCTGTTTTAGAAGCTGTTGGAAGTAAACTTACTAATAAATATTCAGAAGGTTACCCAAATCATAGATATTATGGTGGTTGTGTAAATATTGATATTGTTGAAAATTTAGCTATAGAAAGAGCTAAAAAGTTATTTAATGCAGAACATGCAAATGTACAACCACATTGTGGAAGTAGTGCTAATATGGCTGTATATATGTCAGTGCTTACTCCTGGTGATACTGTACTTGGTATGGATCTATCTAATGGGGGACATTTAACACATGGAAGTCCTGTAAGTTTTTCAGGTAAGTTATATAATTTTATATCTTATGGCGTGGATACTGAAGGATATATTGATTTTAAAGATGTTGAAAATAAAGCAGTAGAATTTAAACCTAAAATGATAGTAGCAGGAGCTAGTGCATATCCAAGAGCAATTGATTTTAAAAAATTTAGAGAAATAGCAGATAAAGTAGGCGCATATTTAATGGTTGATATGGCACATATTGCAGGTTTAGTATGTACTGGTAATCATATGTCACCAGTTCCATATGCAGATTTTGTTACTTCAACTACACATAAAACTTTAAGAGGACCTCGTGGTGGATTAATATTGTGTAAAGAAAAATATGCAAAAGTAATAGATAAAACAATATTTCCTGGAACACAAGGAGGACCACTAGAACATGTTATTGCTGGTAAAGCAGTATGTTTTAAAGAAGCATTAGAACCTTCATTTAAAACATATATTGATCAAGTTGTTTTAAATTGTAAAGTGCTTGCAAATGAGCTGTTAAATTATGGCTTTAAACTTGTTTCTAATGGTACAGATAATCATTTAATGTTAGTAGATTTAACTACTAAAAATTTAACTGGAATTGAAGCAGAAAATTTATTAGAAGAAGTTAATATAACTTGTAATAAAAATTCTATTCCAAATGATAAAGAAAAAATGAATGTAACTTCTGGTATTAGAATTGGAACTGCTGCTTGTACTTCTAAAGGATTAAATGAAAAAGATATGTGCGTTATTGCTAAAGCTATTAATTTAGCATTATCAAAAAATATGAATAATATTTCAGAAAGTGAATATATACAAAATAAAGAAGAAGCTAAAAGATTAGTAAAATCTTTAACTGAAAGGGTTGAAAATAGTGTCAGATAAATTAGTAATAGTAGAATCTCCTTCAAAAGCTAAAACTATAGAAAAGTATTTAGGAAAAGAATATACCGTTATAGCTTCACAAGGTCATATTATAGACCTTCCAGCTAGTAAGTTTGGTATAGATGTAGAACATGATTTTAAACCTGAATATATAACAATGAAGGGCAAAGCTAAAATAGTAAATGAGATTAAAAAATTAGCAAAAGGAAAAGAAAAAATATATTTAGCAACCGATCCAGATAGAGAAGGAGAGGCTATTGCTTGGCATTTAAAAAATATTTTGAAAATTAAAGATAGTGATAAATGTAGAATTGAGTTTCATGAAATAACAGAAACTGCTGTTAAAAAAGCTATTAAAGAGGCTAAACAAGTTAATTTTGATTTAGTTGAAGCTCAGCAAACAAGAAGAGTACTAGATAGAATAGTAGGATATAAAATAAGTCCGTTATTATGGAAAAAGATAAAGAAAGGTTTAAGTGCTGGAAGAGTACAATCTGTTGCACTTAAAATAATAATGGATAAAGAAAAAGAAATAAGAGCTTTTAAACCTGAAGAATATTGGAATTTATCTGTTATACTTAAAAAAGTAGGAGAAACTAAAAATATATTAGCTAAATTTTATGGTGATACAAAACATAAAATTTCTCTTGTAGATGAAAAACAAACAAAAGAAATAGTAAGTAAAATAAAAAATAAACAATATATAATTACAGATATTAAAAAACAAGAAAGAAAGAAAAATCCACCACCACCGTTTACTACTTCTTCACTAGGTCAAGATGCTTCAAGGAAACTTGGATTTACAATGAAGAAAACAATGATGGTTGCACAAAAGTTATATGAAGCAGGTCATATAACATATATGAGAACAGATTCAGTAAGAATTTCTCAAGATGCAATTAATATGGCAAAAGCATATATAATTGATAAATTTTCAGAAAAATATTATTTAAGTAGAGTATTTAAAACAAGTGATAAAGCACAAGATGCTCATGAAGCTATAAGACCTACAAAGTTAAATAATATAGAATCATTACTTGCAAGTTTAGGTAAAGATGAACAACGTGTTATGTCACTTATATATAATAGATTTTTAGCAAGTCAAATGCAAATTGCTATTTATGATACTACAAAAGTTACAATAAATGTTAATGATTATATATTTATAGCAAATGGTAGTGTTATTAAATTTGATGGATTTATGAAGTTATATATTGAAGGAAAAGATGAAGTAAATGAAGAAGATGATGAACATATACTTCCAAATTTAGAAGTAGGAGATAAGTTAAAACAAAAAGAATTAAATTTTGAGCAGAAATTTACTGAACCACCAGCTAGATATACAGAAGCTACTCTTGTTAAAACATTAGAAGAAAAAGGTATAGGAAGACCTAGTACATATGCTCCTACTATTTCTACTATTGAAGATAGATTTTATATTGAAAAAGAGAAGAAATATTTAGTTCCAACTAATATTGGAGAAGTAGTAAATGATTTAATGGAAAATAATTTTAAAAATATAGTTGATGAAAAGTTTACAGCTGAGATGGAAAGTAATTTAGATAAAATAGCAGAAGGAAAAGAAAAGTATGTAAAAACTATAACAGATTTCTATAATCCTTTTATGAAAAATTTATCAGAAGTAGAAAATACAATTGAAAGAGTAAAATTAAAAGAAGAAGTAACTGATGAAATATGTGAGTTATGTGGAAAGAATATGGTTATAAAACAGGGTAGATATGGTAAATTTTTAGCTTGTCCAGGTTTTCCAGAATGTAAAAATATAAAAAGTATAGTTCAAAAAATTGATATTGCATGTCCAAAATGTGGGGGAGCTATTTTAATTAAAAAGACTAAAACAAAAAGAACTTTTTATGTTTGTGAAAATAGTCCTAAAACTTGTGATTATATTTCTTGGAATAAGCCTACAAAATAAAAAACAATTAGAATTAGTTTAGTATAGAAGAAATATAGTATACACAATAAAAAAAAGAAGGAATATTTAGAATTTTAAGTTCTATTTTACCTTCTTTTTTATTATGATTAATTCTATTTATTTTTTTATATTTATAATAGGTGTTTCATAAGATTCTGTTATAGCACCACCATCAATTTTTGAATTTTCTAATTTAGGTTCTAAATCATCAAATTCTATTTCAATTTGTTTTCTTTTGTTAGAATCATCATTTGAATAATTATTATTTGTTTTTTTAATAAATAATTCATCATGATTAGATTTAAGTTCATCCATAAGTCTTGTTGTAGTATTTACGCCAAATAATTCATCATCATTATCTGTAGAATCACTATTGGTAAAATTAATTGTTGGTCCGTCTGGTTTAGTCATCATATATTTTTCAAAGTTATATTGTGCTGCATCATGTTTTTCTTTATATTTACTATCTAAAAATGTAGTTTTACCTTGACCATATACTGTTTTACCAGCAGCATTTTTAGTTTTGTAATATATTGCTCCAAATCCTTGATCAGCAATTTTAAATGATTCAGCTCTTTCTTTCTTTTTAAGTTCAAGAGTTGGTGTTGAAACCATTTCTCCATTTTCATTAAATGAAAATTTTGTAGATGGATCAGGAACTTTTTGTTTTCCAAATGCTTCTTGCCAATATTTACTATCTTCTGGTACAGTATCTCCAAATATAATTTGTGTTTTTGTATTAGCAAGTACTGTTTGTCTATAATGCGATTTACCACTTTTTTCAAGTTGAGATAAGTTTTGTATTGCAATAACAACACCACATCTATATTTTCTAAATAATGTAAACATAACTTCCATGTCTTTATTAATATATTCTGGAAATTCATCAACATATAGAAAATGGGGTATACGTGAATCTTCATTACCTTTTCTTCTTAAAACAGCATCTTGAAATTGCATTATGAAGAACATACCAAAAGCTTTTGATTGTATAATACCAAGTTCACCTTTTCTAGAACAAGCAGTGATAACACTACCATTTTCTAATGCTTTATCAAATTCTAATATATTTGTTTTTCCACAAAGAGCTTTCTTAAGCCCAGGATGTCTAATTAGATTATTAAGCTGAGTTATAGCTCCATATAAGAATCTTTCTGTTTCTTTTCTACCACTACCACGAGTACCAGGTATTTCATAACCGTTTATATTAAGAGATGGTTTATAGAAATTCTTTTCAAAGTAAGCTATAAGTAATCTATATTTTCCTTCTAATTCTGGATATTTTTTCATTTCTTCTGTCATTTCTTCAACTCTATCAAAGTTATATAAAAGTTCAAGCATATCTTCTAAACTTGCTATTTCTCCATTATTAAGTATTGGATACATTTCTTTTAATAATATTGCTAAGTTTTGAAAAGCATCAAGTGTAACTTGTGTGAAGAATGGATCTCCAGGAGCTCCACCACCTTGATCTTCATACATTGATTTTAAAACATCTGCTATAATAGATGCAACCTTAGGTGGATCATCAATAGCAAATGGATTAATGCTAAGTGTTCCTTCTGGATTAGCTGGATCTACTGACAATACATCAATATCAAAATTTTTAGCAACTCCTATGAATTTTGATATAAAGTCACCATCATTTTCAACTATTGTAAGTCCTAAATTTTTATATGTTGTTATACCAGTTGAATTATCTACATATTGTATTAAATTTTTAACTTGTAAATTAAATTGTTCTTCCATACCTCTTTTTGGTTTTATATAACTCATTGAAAAGTTGTTATTTATAAATTCATTATCATATGGTCCAGTAATATATGCAATTCCTTTTTTTAGTAATGAATAACCAAGTTTTTTTGAATATTCTCTAAAAAAGAATTTTCTTTCTAAATCTAAAGAACTCATCGGTAAAAGTACAGTAGCTGTTTTACCAGTACCAGTAGCACCTTGTACAAGTGTTGCTTCATATCTTTTCTTTTCAGGAATTACTATTGGAATAGCAGTTCCTTTTTCTTTACAAATTACAGTTGCACAAGTAAATGTACCAGCATCTTTATCTGTAACTACTGTTGTCATACCTATAAATCCAGCAATTGCTTTTGGCAAGTCATCATCTCTTGCTATAAATAAAAAATAATCTATTAATCTAAATATTCCTATAAAAGGAACTATAAATGATAATGTTTTTAGAGCAGGAGAAAAAAATTCTGGATAAGTTTTATATACTAATTCATATGAAGGTATTTGTTTTATTAACCACCATACAGAAGTATTTATCCATGTACAAACCATTGATCCTACTATTATTGAAAGAAGACAACATGTAAAAACAAATACATTTATTTTCCCTTGATCATTGTGCGCAATTCCAGAGTTTACAAAATATGAAAATGCAAGTGCTGGAATAAAAAAACAAATTGAATACCAATATGGTGAAATGTTATTATCAAGTATAGGGTCTCCAATAAGAAATCCTAACATTTTTCCGGCAGACATTAAAACTAATATAATTGATATTGTATAAAATAGATATGTAAGTAATTTATTAGGTTTAGTTTTTATATTTAGTTTTTTTAGCACTTTTTCAAGCAAAAGTATCACCACTTTCTTAAAAGTAAATATATTACAAAAAAATTATATCAACTCTTGATTTTTATATATACATAATATATAATTACATATATGATACTACATTTAACAAAAAAAATCAATAGAAGTTTCAAAAGTAGTACATAAAACATGTAAATATTTATATGTTGGAGGAGTGTATTATGAAAATTGTTGTTGGACTTGGAAATATCGGAAGTGATTATGAAAGAACAAGACATAATTTAGGATTTATGTTTTTAGATTATATAAGTGATAAATATAATTTTAAAATAGAAAAAGAAAAATTAGATAGTTATATAGGTGAGTACATATATAATAATGATAAAGTTATATTTGTTAAACCTAAAACTTTTATGAATTTAAGTGGAATTGCTGCTTTAAAAGTTAAAAATTGGTATAAAGTTGAAGATAAAGATATTTTAATTGTATATGATGATATAGATATTCCTTTTGAAGAAATAAGATACAAATTAAATGGTAGTGGTGGTTCACATAATGGAATGAAAAATATAGTTGAATGTTTAAATTCTGAAAATTGTTCAAGAATAAGAATTGGAATAGGTGGATTAAAACATGAAAAACAAAGTTTGAGTGATTTTGTACTTTTTAAATTTACAAATGAAGAGCAAAGTAAATTAAGTGATATATTTAAGAAAACTGAGGACAAATTAATAGAATTTCTTGACAAATAGATATATATATGTTAAAATATATCAGTGTTAACCGCACACAAAAGGTTTAAAAGTTATATAACTACCTCAGGTGGCGAGTGCAAGTTAGAATTTAAGGAGGTGTACTAAATGTACGCAATAGTAGAAATTAGTGGAAAGCAGTACAAAGTATCAGAAGGTGACATTATATTTGTAGACAGATTAGAATCTTTAGAACCAGGAGAAGCAGTAGAATTTGAAAAAGTTCTATTACTTTCAGATGATACAAAAGTAACTATCGGTGACGAATATGTTAAAAATGCTAAAATTAAAGGAGTAGTAGTATCTCATGGTAAAGACAAAAAAATCTTAGTTTATAAATACAAAGCTAAGAAAAATGAAAGAAAAACTAGAGGACATAGACAACCATATACTAAAATTCAAATTGAAAAAATAACTACAACTGCTCCAAGAGCTAAAAAAGTTGTTGAAGAAAGCGTAGAAAATGCATAATTAATAATACAGTTAATTATGAATAAAGGAGGGAAATTTAAATGGCACATAAAAAAGGTATGGGTTCTACTAGAAATGGTAGAGACAGTGAAAGTCAAAGACTTGGTGCAAAAAGAGCAGATGGTCAATTTATTGTATCAGGTAATATAATATTTAGACAAAGAGGAACTAAAATACATCCAGGAGAAAATGTTGGAATAGGTAAAGATGATACATTATTTGCAACAGCAGATGGTGTACTTAGATTTGAAAGATTAGGAAAAGATAAGAAAAAAGCTAGTGTTTATCCAGTAGCAAAATAACTAAATACGGTATTTTACCGTATTTTTTTTAAATATAATTTAGATATTCTGCTTTACTTTGTATATAATAAATGATATAATGTATTTAAATAAAGGAAAAGGTTTATGGATAAAGTTATATATTATTTTGTTATAGGTTCGTTTATTGGATGGATTATGGAAGTTACATTTAAAACAATATCAGGAGAAAACATAAATAGAGCAGGAATGGGAAAAGGTCCATTTTGTGCTGCTTATGGCGTAGGTATAGCTTTTATAGCTGTAAATATGTCTAAATATTCAAATAATACATTATGGCTATTTATATCAACTGCTGTTATTGGTACAATATATGAGCATATACTTGGTACTTTTATGGAAAAAGTATTTGGAATTATACTTTGGGATTATACAAAATTAAAATTTTATATAAATAGACATATATGTTTAGAATTTGTTATATTATGGGGTATTTTTGGAACATTATTTATAACGAAAGTATTACCTATTTTAAATTTAATTTATTCATATATAAATTTAAAGCAGGTAATTAATATAATATATATTTTAGCAATATATATTTGTATTGATTATGGATTTTCAGCATTTAAGTTGTTATCTACTAAAAAAGATAGTGAAGAAAATGAAATAAAAATATCTGAGTAAAAATATGTGAGAAATATTAATTTAGTATTTCTCACATATTTTATTAGTGTTAATTTAAAGCTTTTCTTCAATATAAAACGCCATATAATTCCAAAACATAGCAGTATCTAATAATTCATTGCTATGTTTAATCCACCATTGCTCATTAGTATTAAAATGATTCTTAACTTCTTCTTCAAGAGCAATAGATTTTTTTAGCAAGTATAATGCCCGAGTATTTTTAAAATCATACATTTTTTAAATGCCTCCTTAAAAATAATTATTTTTAAAATTAAATCAAAATAAAATTAATATTATTTTATCATATATATTAAATTTGTCAATTATATAATAAAAATATTGACTAAATTAACAATATAATTATAAATATATATTAAATATAAGATTTTTAGTTTAAAAAAAAAATTAGTTATTTTAATTGTAATATTACTTTTTAAATGGTATAATTAATAAAAATATATAATTTGGAGGTAGAAATGATAGAAATACTAAAAACAAATAATGATACAGGAAAATTAGAAAATGTAAAAAAAATTACAAAAGGTGTATGGATTAATATAGTTGCTCCAACTGCCGAAGAAATAAATGATATTTCTAGTAAAGTAAACGTTAATGAACATCTACTTAGGTATCCATTAGATATAGCTGAAAAAGCTCATATTGATACAGATGAGGAGTCTGTACTTATAAATATAGATGTACCTATAACTGAAATTAAAAATAACAAAAAAGTATATACTACTATACCACTTGGTATGATTTTAGTTAGAGATGATTATTTTATTACTATTTCTCAAAGTAGAATTGATGTTATAAATGAAGTTTTAAATTCTGTAAAAAGTTTTGATATATATACTGATAAAAAATCTAGATTAGTATTTCAAATATTATTTAAAGTGGCTGAAGATTATATAAGATATATAGGTTATATAAGTAAAGATATTGATGAATTTGAAAAAAATATGCATAAAGCAATGAAAAATGATGAACTTGCTTCATTACTTGATTTTGAAAAAACTATGATATATTTTAATGCTTCTTTAAAAGCTAATCAAACTGTACTTCAAAAAATTTCTAGAGGAAAACATATTAAATTATATGAAGAAGATGAAGATATATTAGATGATACAATTATTGAAAATAGACAAGCTATTGAAATGATTCAAACATATAGTGAAATATTAAATGGTATTATTGATATATTTGGTACAATAGTATCAAATAATGTAAATACAGTTATGAAAATACTTACTTCTATGACACTTATAATTGCTGTTCCAACTTTAATAACTAGTTTTATGGGTATGAATGTTTCTTTTCCTTTTTTAACAAATCAAATGGGTTTTGGTATTATATTGATTATAACTATTATAAGTACAGTACTTGTAACTATTTGGCTTAACAGAAAGAATATGTTATAATGCAAGTTGTTATTGATGAGAGAGTAAATAAAGTAATTGAAGAATATTTTTTAAATTTAAATTATGAAGTTATTAAAATAAATAAAGATATAAAGTTATATAGTGAAATATCTAGTCATACAGATATAAATTTTTTTAAATTAGAAAATAATATTTATTTAAATAATAATTTAAAAAATATAATAAGTGTAATACCTAAAAAATATAACATATATAGTGATATAGATATTTTTTTAAATTGCATAAAACTTAATATTTGTTTAATAGATAAATTTGCTATTCATAATTTTAAA
>JAVVTJ010000033.1:0-13782 GCA_036653755.1 Clostridia bacterium | reverse complement strand
ATAAATAAATAATGTTAAAATTTATCTTAACATTATTATACAAGGAGGAAGATATTTTGTCATATGTTTTGCTTAAAAATAAAAAAAATATAGCTTTAATTTTAATGATTTGTATATCAGTAATTATATTTCTTTTTGGTAAATTAATATATATACAAGTTATAAAAGCAGATCATTATAAAGAAATGGCGTATGATCAGCAAACTAGAGAACGAGAAGTTGCTGCAAAACGTGGAACTATATATGATTCTACAGGTCAAAAAGTATTTGCACAAAGTATATCTACTAGTAAAATAACTATTATACCAAATACAGTTAAAAATAAAGAAAAAGTAGGTGCTAAACTTGCTGAAATTTTAGAAATAAGTATAGATACTGTAATGACAAAATTAAATAAAAATACTTCTCAGGAGACTATATATTCAAAATTAGATTCTAAAAAGACTAATGAAATTTTAAAGTATATATCTGATAATGAAATAGAAGGTATAAAAGTTGATGAAGATACTAAAAGAATTTATCCTTATGGAGAACTTTTATCACATACTTTAGGATTTGTAGGAACAGATAATCAAGGTTTAGCTGGTATTGAAGCTATGTATGAATCAGAGCTTAAAGGAATATCTGGTAAAATTGTAGGTAGTACTGATGGAAAAGGAAATGAAACACCATTTACTAATGAACAATATGTAGATCCAATTGATGGTAGTGATTTAGTTTTAACAATTGATGCTACAATTCAAAATATAACTGAAAAATATTTGAAAAAAGCTTTAAAAGAAAATATTGGTAGTTATGCAACTGCAATAGTTATAAGACCTTCTACTGGTGAAATTTTAGCAATTGCTAATGCTCCTACTTTTGATTTAAATGAACCATTTATTCCTAATACAGAAGAATTAAAACAAAAATGGGATACATTAAATTCAAAAGAAAAAAGTGATGCGTTATATGCTATGTGGAGAAATAAAGCAATATCAGATACAACAGAGCCAGGTTCTTGTTTTAAGATAGTAACAGCTTCTGCTGCAATAGAAGAAGGTATAGTAACTATGGATGCTCCAGCACAGTTTAATTGTACTGGTATGATGAAAATAGGTGGATGGCCAATAAAATGTTGGAGATATCCAAGAAATCATGGAAGTGAATCATTAAGGCAAGGTATAATGAATTCTTGTAATCCAGTATTTATGCAAGTAAGTAGTAGACTTGGAATAGAAGCATATTGTAAATATTTAGAAGCTTTTAATTTATATGGTAAAACAGGTATTGATCTTCCTGGTGAAGAATTAGGTATAATGCATGATAAAAATAAAATGACAGCGGTAGATTTAGCTACTACTTCATTTGGTCAAACTATACAAATAACAGCTCTTCAAACAGCAGTTAATTATTGTGCTATGGCAAATGGTGGTTATTTAATTAAACCATTTGTTGTAAAAGAAATACGTTCAAAAGATGGTAATTTTACTAAAAAAACTGAGTCACAAGTAGTAAAACAAATTGTATCTAAAAATACAGCAGATAGTGTACTTAGTGCTTTAGAAGATACTGTTAAAACAGGAACAGGAAAAGCTGCTCAAATAAGAGGTTATAGAGTTGCAGGAAAAACAGCTACTGCTGAGATAGGAAGAGGAGTAGGTTCCACATATATGGCAGGTTTTGCAGGTATTGCTCCGGTTAATAATCCAGAACTTGTTGTAGTTGTAAATATAATGGATCCAAAAGGACCACTAGGACATCAAGGAAGTACATTATGTGCCCCGGTTGTTGGTAGTATTTTAGATGAAAGTTTAAGATATTTAGATGTTAAACCTGAATATACAATTGCAGATAATAATATACAAGAAAAAGTTGTTCCTGATTTAACAAATAAAACATATGAAGAAGCTACAAAAATATTAAATGAAAGTGGATTTAAAATAGCTTCTGATAATACTTTAAAACCTACTGATGTTATAATAGATCAAATACCAAAAATAGGTGCAAGTTTAATGGAAGGTTTATCTATACGTGTTTATATAACAAAAGATGCAAAACAAACAGTAGCAGTTCCAGATATACGTAATAAATCAGTAGAAATTGCTAAAAAAACATTAACTAATAATGGACTTAATATACGTATTATAGGAAATGGGTATGTATTAACGCAAGATCCATCTCCTGGAACTGTTATAGAAAAAGGATCAATTGTTACTATTAAATGTGTTGATACTTTGGATTTACCATAAAATTTACTTGAAATAGTTTATATAATATGATAAAATATACATAAAAGTTATTACTTTAAAAAAACTTATGAAAATATTGCATTAATATGTAATATGTGTGATAAACATAAAGTATGTTTGTATAGGAGGATTTTAAAATGATTTTACAATATTTATTAGAAGATGTTGGTGTAACAAAAGTTATAGGTACAACAAATGTTAAAATTAACAAAATAGAATATGATTCTAAAAAAATAACAGTTGGTGATATTTTTGTTGCTATAAAAGGGTATGCAGATAATGGAAATAATTATATAAATGAAGCTATAAAAAATGGTGCTGTTGCTGTTATTATTGAAAATGATGAACAGTTAAGTGATGAAATATTAAAAAGTGAAGCTATTACTAAAATTTATGTTGAAAATACAAGAGTTATATTAGCACTTATTGCTAGTAAATATTATGATAATCCTAGTAAAAAATTAAAATTAATAGGAATAACAGGAACAAAAGGAAAAACAACAACTGCATATATGATAAGAGATATATTAATTGCAGCTGGTAAAAAAGTTGGTATGATTGGTACTATATGTACAACATATGAAGCAGTTGTTATAGAATCAGTAAGAACTTCACCAGAATCTTTGGAATTACAAAAGTTATTTAAAGATATGGTAGATAGTGAAATAGAATATGTTGTTATGGAAGTTAGTTCACATGCTTTATCATTAGATAGAGTATATGGTTTAAGATTTGCTATAAGTGTATTTACAAATTTATCTGAGGAACATTTAGATTTTCATAAAACTATGGAAGAATATTTACAAGCTAAATCTAAGCTATTTCAAATTTCAGATTTTGCTTTAATAAATGGTGATGATATTCATTCAAGTGAACTTTTAAAAATGATTCCATGTAAAGTAGCTAAATTTGGTTTAGATAATGAAGTTAATTTATCTGCTGCAGATATTCGTGTAAATGGTTCATATGTGGAATTTAAAATGTATATAAATAAAATGCTTGAAACTATTAGAATAAATATACCAGGTAGGTTTACTGTATATAATGCACTAGCTGCAATTGGTGTATGTAGTATGCTTCGGATGTCAAATGGATTCAATAATTTTAGCATTAGCTAGTTTAAAAGTTCCAGGTAGAAGTGAAATTGTTGAAACTAATAAAACATTTACAACAGTTGTAGATTATGCACATAATCCTTCAAGTTTAGAAGCAATTTTAACTAGTACAAAAAAATATGCAAAAGGTAGAATAATATGTGTATTTGGTTGTGGAGGAAATAGAGATACTGAAAAAAGAAGTACAATGGGTGAAATAGCTGGTAGATATGCAAATTTTACAATAATAACAACAGATAATCCAAGAAATGAAATACCTTTAAATATAATGAAAGAAATAGAAGTAGGTATAAAAAGAACTACTGGATTATATAAATTAATAGAAGATAGAAAAGAAGCTATAAAATTTGCTATGAGAATTGCTTGGAAAAACGATATAATTTTAATATGTGGTAAAGGACATGAAAATTATCAAATATTTAAAGCAAATAAAAGATTGCATTTTGATGATAGAGAAGTAGCAAAAGAAATAGCAAGTCAAATGCCAGATAAAAATATAGAGGAAAATATAGGTTAGGGGTAATGTAGATGAACGCACAAATGTTAAATTTAATTATATCTTTTTTAGCAACACTCATATTAGGTGTTATTATAATGCCAATACTTAAAAAATTTAATGTAGGTCAGGTTGTAAGAGAAGATGGCCCAAAAGAACATCTTAAAAAAAATGGAACACCAACTATGGGTGGAGTTATAATGTTAATTGTTATAGCAGTTATGCTTGGAATTAGTAGTATAAAGTATCATATATTGATATTGCCACTTGTTGCTATTATAGGTTTTGGAATAGTAGGATTTATAGATGATTATAAAAAATTAATATTAAAAAATAGTAAAGGATTATCTCCACTTAAGAAAATATTGGGTTTATGTATAACAATTGTTATATTTATTCTGTTATATATAAATGTATTTGATTTAGGTACTGATATAATAGTTCCTTTTATTGATATACCACTTCATTTATCACTTGGAACTTTTATTGTATTTACAACATTTATATTACTTGCTACAAGTAACGCAGTTAATTTAACTGATGGTTTAGACGGTTTAGCTACAGGTGTTGTAGCTATTATAATGACTTTTTTTACTATAATTGCTTTTAATAATGGTGACATGGATATGTGTATATTAGGACTTACAACAATAGGAACATGTTTGGCATTTTTGTTATTTAATACTTATCCTGCAAAAGTTTTTATGGGAGATACTGGTTCATTAGCATTAGGCGGAGCAGTTGCTGCAATTGCTATAATTATGAAAATGCCACTATACTTAGCAATTGTTGCAATAATATGTATATTAGAAACTTTATCAGTTATATTACAAGTATTATATTTTAAAATAACAAAAGGAAAAAGATTATTTAAAATGGCTCCATTACATCATCATTTTGAGTTAATGGGTTTAAAAGAAAATTTAATTGTTAATGTATTTTGGTTTGTAACGATTATAGCTTGTTTTGTAGGATATTATGTTTAATATATATTAGGAAGGAAATGATTACAGGTAATGATTAAAAGTAAATTATTTGATAAATCAAATGGTAAAAGTTTAGATTATCCAATGTTACTAGTAATAGGAATATTAATATGTTGTGGCTTAGTAATACTTGCATCTGCAAGTTCATATGCAGCACTAAATACATATTCTGATAGTAATTATTTTCTATTTAGACAACTTGGTTGGGCTATTTTAGGTATAATTGTAATGTTAATAATTTCTAAAATAGATTATAACATATATAAAAGATTAGCATATTTAGGGTTTGCAGTAGCATTACTTCTTATGATTGCAGTACTTATTCCGGGAATTGGTGTAAATGTAAAAGGTGCACAAAGATGGCTAGGAGTTGGTATTTTTAGATTTCAACCATCAGAGATAATGAAAATAATGTTAGTAATAGCAGTTTCGTCATATATAGTTTTAAATTTTAAAAAAATACGTAATATATTTGGATACATGCCAGCAATTGGTATGCTTGTTGCAGTTTGTATAGTTATGTATTTTCAAAATCATTTAAGTGGCACAGTTATCATGATAGCAGGTAGTTTATCTGTTATATATGCAAGTGGTATTAAATTAAATTTTAAATTGGTTGTTGGTGGAATACTACTTGTATTGATTGCAGGAGGAATTTTTGTACTGTCTGATTCAATTAAATTTGAAAATGGTAAATTATTATTTCAGGAATCTTTTAGAACAAAAAGAATAGTAGCATTTATGAATCCAGAAGAAGATTTAAAAGGTGATAATTGGCAGGCTGCACAAAGTTTATATGCAATAGGTACTGGTGGAGTATTTGGTCTTGGCCTTCGGACAGAGTAGGCAGAAGTTTTTATGGCTTCCAGAGGCTCAAAATGACTTTATATTCTCTGTTTTAGGAGAAGAGCTAGGACTTATAGGGTGCACAGTAGTACTTGGGCTGTTTACTTTCTTTATATATAGAGGGTATTATATAGCAATGACATGTAAAGATTTATATGGAACATTACTTGCAACAGGAATAACAAGCGTTTTTGCTCTTCAAATATTAATTAATATAGCAGTTGTAACATGTTCAATGCCAGTTACTGGAATGCCACTTCCGTTTTTTAGTTATGGTGGTACAGCTTTGGTTATAAACTTATGTGCGATGGGTATACTTTTAAATATTTCAAGATCATGTAAATAAAGTAGAGGTGTAGATTTGAAAGTAGTAATAGCATGTGCTGGAACTGGTGGACATATAAACCCAGGTATAGCAATAGCGGATTTAATAATGAAAAAATTCATAGATTCAGAAGTTATATTTATAGGGACAAAAACTGGTTTAGAAAATGATTTAATTCCAAAAGCAGGGTATAAAATATATAGTATACGTACTGGAAAGTTACTTAGGAAAATTACTGTTGAAAATATAAAGGCTGTATATAATACATATGTTGGAATAAGTGATAGTGAAAAAATATTAAAGGGCTTTAAACCTGATATTGTAATAGGTACTGGTGGATATATTTGTGTGCCTGTTATGCTTGCTGCAAAAAGGCTTCACATTCCATATATGTTACACGAAAGTAATGCATTTCCTGGGCTTTCTGTTAAATTGCTTGCTAAATATTCAAGTTGTATAATGGTTGGCTTTAAAGAGGCACTTACAAGGCTAAACAATATGTCTAATACTGTATGTACAGGGACACCGTCCAAATTTGATAGTAATGATATACAAAAATTAGATATAGAAAAATGTAAAAAAGATTTAGAAATTAATAACAGTGATAAAAAAATAGTGTTTATAACATTTGGTAGTCAAGGAGCAAAGTCTTTAAATTTACTTATAATAAAAATGATATGTGAAAAATTAGATAAAAATATATTATATATTTTAGTAACAGGGAAAAATAACTATGAAGATGTTAAAAATTTAGTTAAAAATTTAGAAAAAGAAAAAGGTATTGATTTATCTGAATTTTTAGATTTAAGAAAATTTGTATATAATATGGATAAGATGTATAAAGTAGCAGATTTATGTATAACAAGAGCAGGTGCTTTAACTATAAATGAGCTTAGTATTGCGTTAAAACCTGCAATACTAATACCTCTTCCATATGCTGCTGAAAATCATCAGTTATATAACGCAAAAGTACTAGGCAGTATTGGAGCAGGAGTAATTATTGAGGAAAAAGATATAACTGTTGATTTGTTATATAACGAAATAACTAAAATATTAAATGATAAATTAAGTATTATGACTATGAATTTTACAAAACTTGAAAAACAAGATGTACAAAAAAATATATATAATGAAATTTTAAAAGTATATAAATCAAGTAAAAAATAGAGGTGAAAATATTGGACAAACCTACTAAAAGAAATGTTACTAAATCTAATACTGCTACAAAAAGTAGTGGTAATAAAAAAACAGCTGCGAATGAAAACATTAAGAAGAATATTACTAAAAAAGAAAAAGTAAATTCAAATAGGGTTTCTCATAAACGAGTTGTAAAAAAAAGCAATAATGTAGTTAGGAAAAAAAGTAATAAAAAGCTTGTAATCTTAGTTATAGTTATTTGTATATTGCTCTTTTTGATAGGCTGTGTATATTATTTACTAAAATCACCAAAGTTCAATATTTCAAGTATATCTGTAAAAGGAAATCTGAAAATTATTCAGGAAGAAATAATAAAAAAGTCTGGAATTAATATTGGAGATAATATTGTTAAAAGTTCATTTAAAATAAATAAAAATGCAATAATAGATACTCCATATATAGAATGTGTAAAAACAAAAATAAACTTTCCATCTTCTTTTGTTATTGAAATAAAAGAAAGAAAAAGTATATATTTTGCATATGATAAAGAAAAAAATTTGTATTATAAATTAGATAGCTATGGAGTAATACTTGAAGTTTGTGATAGGATAGAACTTAAGGTAGATGAGTTATTAGTATATGGGATAGTATTTGAAGATGAAGTTAAATTAGGAAGTAAGATTAATGAGATAGATTATTCTAAACTATTAGTATATAAAGAGATACAAAAAGAATGTTTAAGCATATTTCCTAATAAGAAAATTACAAAAGTAAATTTTGAAAATTCATTGAGTAAAATACATTTAGATGATAAAATTGAGGTGGTATTACCAAATAATACAAAGTTAAAATATAACTTAACATTCTTACAAGAAATACTTAAAAATGAAGGCGATGTAAAAGGTACAATAGACATGACAAAGGAAAATCCAACGCTTATTAAATTTTAGGGATAGCTTTTTAAAATTAGCAATATGCAAAGCATATTGCTAATTTTTCACGTTTATTGGCAAAATAAACGTGCTACTTAAACATGAATTTAAGCAAAATAAATAATTACTCTTTTAATGTAATTTTTAAAAAAGTCAATAATGTATAATTAAAATGTGAAATAGGATAATTTTTTGAGTAATTTGTGGTATGCGAGCTTACTCGGGCTTTGTACAAATGCGTACTAGATTTAGATAAAACATCTAAATACATCCCTGTGGGATAGCTTTGTGACATCCATAAATGGTTCATGCGTACGGCGTAAGGTGCTATTTTAGCATGCTAATTCCGGTGCCCCCAGACGATATAAATTATATACGGATATGTGGTAATTGTCAATTAAAAATGTTAATGATTTTTTATCTAGTTTTGTCGAATTAAAAATTGTAATTGAAAATATATTATTTTACAAAGCTATCCCGAATAATCTCGTTAAAAATTGCTAACAATATATATGGTGATTAATTGTGAATATAAACCATAAAAATATAAACTTTAACGGAGAAAGTAAATTATACATATATATTGAAACTTGTGATGAATATGAGTTTGGCAAAGAGTTTCTAAGCCCAGATAATCCAGAAAACTTTTTTTCTAAAATAAAAAATTATGTTAAAAATATCTTAAAATCAAAAGATGAGGATGTTGCAGTACTTATTGTTAATGGTGTTTTAATAGGTGCTATTTCTTTGGGAGTATTTTTAAATAGTAGTGATCAGAAAGTAAAGCAAGAGGTAGAAGAAAATACAAAAAATAATTATATAGTAGCAGCTAATTATATTAAACAAAACGAGAATGAAAAAAATAAAGAAAATGAAATCCAAAAAGATATTTCAGTTATAGAAGAAAATAATAAATCTCCAGAAATTTTAGAAAATATAAAAACTTCTGTAAACAAACCTAATAATCCTGTTATAAATAAACCAGCTCCAAAACCTAATAATCCTGTTATAAATAAACCAGTACCAACTGAAACTACAATACAACTAAAAACAGGTGGCACGGTTATAACGCTGAATCTAGAAGATTATGTTATAGGCGTAGTGGCAGCTGAAATGCCAGCATCTTTTAGTAGTGAAGCATTAAAAGCACAAGCAGTTGCAGCTAGGACTTTTGCACTCAAAAAAAAATCAGAAGGTTCTATTCTTATAAATTCTACTGCACATCAAGTATATAAAACTAAGGCACAGATGCAAAGTATGTGGGGCGGTTCATATTCTACATACTATAATAAAATAAAAAATGCTGCGTATAGTACAAAAGGAATTACTATGAAATATAACGGCTCATATATAGATGCTTTTTATCATGCAATAAGTAATACAAAAACTGAACTACCAAGTTATGTATGGGGAAATAATAAACCGTATTTAAAAAGTGTAAGTAGTAATTGGGATAGTAATGTAAGAGGATTTAAAGTAAGTACAAACATTTCATATACTACATTATCTAGTAAATTAGGTATTAATGTAAATAGTTCAACTGAATTTAAAGTTTTATCTGAAACAATAAGTGGTAGAGTAGAAAATATAAAAATTGGAAATAAAACATATAGTGGTGTTAAACTCAGAAGTTTATTGGGACTTAGAAGTGCAGACTTTGAAATTAAAAAAAATGCAAATAATGTAACAGTAACAACAAAAGGATATGGTCATGGAGTTGGAATGAGTCAATATGGAGCAAATGAAGCTGCAAAAGAGGGATATAATTATATTAAAATATTAAAACATTATTATTCTGGAATTAATATTTCATAAAAATAGTTTTCTGGTATAATATTAGTATTTTTATTAATACTATATTTAGGAGAAATAATATATGAAAAAAGATATTGTAAAATATATAAAAGATGCAACTTCAAATAGTCAAGATATTGTATACAGAAAAATTGAAATCTTAGGTAATAAATTTGATGTTATATTCAATGAAGCAGTAGCAGATTCTTCTACTGTTTCAGATTTTGTAATTCGTAGTATAGAAAATTCTATAATAAACAAATCAAAAGAAAATAACAATGAAGTTAAAATTATAAGTAAAAATCATAATATTAATAATTTATCAAATTTATTAGAAAATGAATTATTTGTATCAAAAGTAAAAAAAATTGATATATTAAAAGACGATTTATTTTATTACATATATAGTGGATTTACTTTAATTGTTACTGATGATAGTATAATTGCTGTTGAAACAAAAGCTGATTTAAATAGAGGCATTGATGAGCCAAAAAGTGAAGCAAGTATAAAAGGTCCAAAAGATTGTTTTATTGAAAATTACATGAAAAATATTGGTCTTATACGCAAAAGAATAAAAACAGAAAAATTAAAAATTGATGAAAATTTAGTAGGTAGAAGATCAAAATCCAAAGTTGGAGTTATGTACATTTGTGATATAGCAAAACCTGAAATTGTAAAAGATATAGAAGAAAAAATAAAAAAAATAGACATAGATGCTATTTTAGATAGCAATGCAATACGAGAAATATTAATATCTGGTGGTGATACAACAGTTTTTCCTACTGTAATAAGTACAGAAAGACCAGATAATGTATGTCATTATTTATTACAAGGTAGAGTAGCTGTTATAGTTGAAAATTCTCCATTTGTTCTTATATTTCCAGCATTTATATCAGACTTTTTTAAACATGTAGAAGATTATTATCAAAAAAATAATGCAGTAATATTTACAAGAATGTTAAGATATATAGCATTTGCAATTACTCTTTTAATGCCAGCAATATATGTAGCACTCACTACTTTTAATCAAGAAGCAATACCTACTGATTTATTAGTATCTTTTGCTGTTCAACGAGATGGAGTTCCAGCACCAGCTTTTATAGAAGCTTTAGTTATGATACTTTCTTTTGAAATATTAAGAGAAGGTGATTTTAGAGTTCCTAGTTTAGCAGGAAGCACTTTATCAATAGTTGGTGCACTTATATTAGGAGAAGCTGCAGTAAGTGCTGGCATAGTATCACCAATAATGATTATAGTTGTTGCTACAACTACAATATCAGGTTTAATATTTTCAGATATAAACATGGTAAATGCTCTTAGAACTTGGAGAATTATTTTTCTAATATTTGCATCATGTGCAGGTCTTATTGGAATAGTGGTAGCTTTTATAATTTTCATATTTAAAATAGTTAGTATAAATATAGAAAATATGCCATATACATATCCATTTGCACCAGTAGATGTAACACTTTTAAATACGGATACATTAAATAGAAAAAATACATCAGATTTAAAAACTAGAATGAAAATTTTAACTAATAATATAACAAAATATAGGTAGGTGTATGTAAATGAAATATAGAGTCTTGTTTATAATAATTATCATGATACTTACTGGTGGATTAGACAATTATAAAGAATTAAATGATTTAGCTATTGTTTCTGCTATATCAATTGATAAAGATGAAAATGATATGTATATTGTTTCAGCTCAAATATTAAATTCAAAAAAAGAATTTAGTGGAACAAAATCTGAAGGATCAGGTTCTAATATAACTGTATATGAAAGTAAAGCTAAAACTATACAAGAAGCTTTAAGAAATATGACAGGAGAGAGTCCAAAAAAATTATATATATCACATATGAGAGTACTTTTAATAGATGAGAAAGTAGCTAAAGAGGGAATATCAGCTACAATGGATTTCTTTTTAAGAGATATAAAATCAAATAAAGAAGTACTTATAGTTGTAACATCAGAAGGAACAAAAGCATCTAAATTAATAAAAGTATTAACTCCTATTGAAACTAATCCTACTAAAAATTTAGAAGATAGTATATATTCAACTTTTGAATATAGAGGTAGTACAGTTAAATCATTACTTAATGAAACTATATCAGATTTAATAGAAAATGGTATAGAATTAGTTCTTCCGAGTGTAAAACTAGAAGGTAATGCAGAAAAAGGAGAAAGTAAAGATAATATAGATAATGTAACACAAGTAGCTAAAGTTCTTGTAGGAGAAATAGCATATTTTAATAAAGATAAATTAATTGGATATTTATCAAAAGAAGATAGTATATCACATAATATGATGTTAAATAAAATAAAAAATACAATTATAGAAACAAATATAAATGATATAAAATCCGCTATTCAAATAATTGGATTTGAAAGTAGTGTTAAACCTAAATTTATTAATAATAATTTTGAAGTAGATATTGAAGTAAATTCAAATGCTGGTATAGCAGAGCTTAGTGAAAAATTAAATATTTCAAATCAAAAAGATATTGAAAATATAGAAATACAAATAGAAAAAGAGATAAAAAAAAGATTAGAAAACTATATAGATAATGTAAAAAATAAATATCACTCAGACATAATAGGATTTGGTAGAATGTTTAATAAATATTTAAATAAAGAGTATACGAAAGTAAAAGATGTATTTTATGAAAAGTATTTTAAAAATATTAAATGTAACATAAACGTCAAAGTAAGTTTAGAAAATGAGGGAGGTATGGTTAAACAGTGGTAGATAAAAATATAAATAGCATTGGTATATCTTCGTTAGTATATTTTTTAGTAAGAGGCTCATTTTTAGGAATGGGAATATATAATATCTTTCAAATATCTACGACTAATACTGCAATAAGTAGTATAATAGGTGCCATACTTGGATATATTCCTCTTTTAATATTTTTATTTATTATGAAAAAAGGAAAAGGTAAAAATATATTAGAGATAAATAAAGATTTATTTGGAAATAAAATTGGAATAATTATAAATTTTATATTAAGTATAATGTTTTTACTATTTTCAGTTATTATATTTTATAATTTAGCATGTTTTGTTGATTTACAATATATGCCTGAAACTTCAAAAATATATATTAAATTACTAATAACAATAGCACTTATATATGCACTTTCAAAGGGAATAGTAAGTATTACAAGAAGTGCGCAAATCTTTTTATATATAACAATCGGAATATTTATTGTTTGTGCACTTGGTTTATTAAATAATTTAGATGTTTCTAATCTTTTTCCAATTTATAATGGTAGTAATATAAAGATTATAATAAGCTCTTTTACATATGCTATATTTAGTAGCATGCCATTATTTTTACTTGGATCAATAGACAGTGAAATAAAAGATAAAAATAAATATTCAAAAAATATAATAATAATGTATACATTTACAAATATAATGCTTGTTGTAACTATATTGTTTACAATACTTGTTATGGGATATCCACTAATATCTGTATATAAATATCCTGAATATATAACAACAAAAAAAGTTATACTACTAAATATATTTGAAAGAATTGAAAATACAATAGCTTTTCAATGGATTTTTGATACTTTTTTCCTTATACTAATGTCAATATATTTTGCATTTAAAAATTTTGTAAGTTATTCAAAAAACAAAATATATCAGAAGTCTTTAATATATATATTACCAATAATTTGTTTTTTAGGAACTAATGTTATATTTAAAAATATAACAGAATCTACAATATTTAATTTAAAATATACACCATATATTTTAGCATCAGTAGTATTAATTAGTATGTCTATTATATTGATTAAAATGGGATATAATAAAATAAAAAATAATTTTCTTGAATAATTACGTAAAGTATGTTATAATCCCAAGTTTGACAGTTTTTTGAGGATAAAAAGCCTACAACACAGTAGTT
>JAVVTJ010000032.1:0-13841 GCA_036653755.1 Clostridia bacterium | reverse complement strand
TTTACTATTTTTATACTTATTTTCATTTTACTATTGACATTTCATAGTTGGTCTACATTGTATATGTTCCATCTACAAAATCTTCATAAAGTGGTGACATATTTCTTAATCTATCTACTATTTCTATTAAACTATTTATTAAATAATCTACATCTTCTTTTGTATTATCAAGTCCCATAGATATTCTAAGTGAACCATGCGCTACTTCATGTATAAGTCCAATAGCAAGAAGTACATGAGAGGGATCTAAACTTCCAGATGTACATGCACTTCCACTTGAGGCACATATTCCTTTTAAGTCTAAATTAAGTAACAGTGATTCACCTTCAATAAACTTAAATGATATATTTGCATTACTAGGTAAACGTTTTGTTCTATGTCCATTTAATTTAACATATGGAATTTTTTCTTCAATTTGTGATATATAATAATCTCTTAAATTTGTTAAATATTTGTTATTTTCTTCTAATTTATCATATGCCATTTTCATAGCACTACTTAGTCCAACAATACCTGCTACATTTTCAGTACCTGCTCTTTTATTTTTTTCTTGATGTCCACCATCTATAAACTTATTCCATTTAACAGTTTTTCTAACATATAATACGCCAACACCTTTAGGTCCATAAAACTTATGTGCAGATAATGATAACATATCTATATTTAACTTATTTACATCAATATCTACTGCTCCTACTGCTTGTACTGCATCTGTATGAAAATATATATTATGTTTTAATGCAATGTTACCAATTTCTTCAATTGGCTCAATTGTTCCTATTTCATTATTTGCAAACATAATACTTATTAATATTGTTTTATCTGTTATAGCATCTTCTAACTCTTTTAAATTAACAATACCATTTTCATCTACATTTAGATATGTTATATCAAAGCCTTCTTTTTCTAAACTTTTACAAGTTTCTAATATTGCAGGATGTTCTATTTTGGATGTTATTATATGGTTACCTTTTGATTTATTTGCAATAGCAACACCTTTTAAAGCAGTGTTATCTGACTCACTTCCACAACCTGTAAAATATATTTCCTTAGATTCTGCTCCTAAAATTTTTGCAACAATATCTCTACTATCTTCAACTGCTTTTTTAGTATTTCTTCCTAAACTATATATAGAAGATGCATTACCATATTCATTAGTTAAATATGGCATCATTTTATTTAAAACATCACTATTTAATTTTGTTGTTGCTACATGATCAAAATATTTTATATTCATTTATCTTACTTCCTTCCATAATGTTAGGCAACGCTAACATTATTCTTAAATTTATGAGATACAAATGTATCTCATAAAGAAAACAAAAGAGTCATAATTTAATAGTATTAGTAGTACTTATTTTAAATTATAAAGTCTAATAAATAAATAATTTAAAACAATATTAGTATATCACAATAATTATTGTTTGTCAATTAAAATATCAATTTTTTATACAATTTTTACTTTATTTTAACCCTATTTTAACCCTATATATTTTTTTAAAAAGCTAGCCCTAAACAATATATTTTGCATATTCCATTTTGTCTATTGTTATATATCCTGGCTTAGATTTTACTACATCTTCTAGTCTATTTACAATAGTTGCACATGTAAGTTCAACAGTTGATGGCCTATTTATTGTAACAGTAGTATTTGGCTCTCCATATATAGTCCATTCATTTCTATCAAATTCATCTTTAGAATATACTTTTCCAATACACTGTGCTTCTATTTCAATTCCTTGTTTTGTTTTAGTTACTACAGCAGCAGACATTCCTGCTACATCTCCTTTTTTTATATCCATATTTAAAGTATCTGAATGTAAAGTTTCATTAGTTAATTGTGGAACGGTTTTTTGAACTTGTGATACAACATCTAAACCTAATTTTAAAGCTAATGTATATGTTGCATTCCACATATATGATGGTAAAAACTCTCCATTTTGTATTAATTTATTTCTATCTTCAATTGATATTTTATCAACAATTGCTATTTCTTTTTCAAATGAATCTAAATTAAGACCTGCGCCATGAGCTTTAGCAAGCGCTATTCCATAATCTTCTACGTTATAACTTGTAGTACCTTTTATTTTAGTTATTTTATGTGTACTACCAGCAATAGTTGCAATTAAATTACACCAATAAACATCTTGATAACCACTACCTGTAAGTGTACAATTATTTTGTTTAGCTAAATTATCTAACTTAGTAGTCATAACAGGTGAAGAATTCATAGGATAAAAAGCTTCTTCACAAGTAGTTATCGCATTTATTCCTAAACTTGCACATATTTCAAATATATCATATATTTCTTTAAATAAACTCATAGTCTCTATTATACATACATCTGGATTTAATTTTTCTAATATTTTTTGTGCATCAGAGGCATTAGATACTACTACTCCTAATTTATCACATCCAATTATTTCACCTATATCTTTACCTATAACTGCTGGATTTATATCAAAAGCCGCTACTATTTCATAACCTTTTTCTATTGCATATCTCATAGTATATGCAGACATTTTACCTGCTCCATATTGCGCAATTTTCATAAATATCACTCCCTAGATTAGTTTACACTTATTACATATTTTTATACATTTTTTTAAAAAGCTCCACCGCCACCGCCACCGCCGCCACCGCCGCCTCCACCTCCGGCCTCCTCCGCCACCGCCAGAGTATCCGCCAGAAGAACTACTGCCACTACTTCCATTACCAGAAGCATAACTTGTATATGTATTTGTATGCATTCCAACATATATCATAGGATACATAGTATTTATATAATCTTCATCATAACCATTTGCTAAAAGTTCTTCTTTAAACTCTTTAGCTACTTTTTCAGCTATTCCAAACATAGTTGCAAATACTAAATATCTTTCCCATAATACTAATTCAATTGGATATTTTTCTTTTATTAAACTATAATCATTTAAATATTTTTTTAATCCTTGTAGTTTGTTATATTCAGCAGTATATTCATCTTTTAGCTTTACACCTGATGAATAAATAATAATTGATGAAAGTACTAAATAAATAATTGATACAAATATACCTATAAATATTACTATAAATTTTTCAGTAACTGGATTTATACAAAATGTAGTTATACAAAAAATTAATGCTAATACTAAAACTCCTATACAAAACATTTTCCATATATTATTTGTAGTAACATCATAAAACTCTTTAATTTTATCTGAATCAATTTTAGAATACTTCGTATTAAACTTTTGACCTAGTTTATAATCTTTAGAAATATCTTTAAAACGATCATTTAATTCAAATCTTTGTCCTTCAAAATCAGATATTACAATTTCATTACTTAATTTTTTATTAAAAATATAGTTTAATATATTTTTTTCATAATCAGTTAATTTATTAAAATCTTTACTAATATCTGCACTTATATAATACTCATATTTATCTTTATGTTTATCTACTTTTTTAAGTGCTTCCATTTTTATATATTTTTTATTTGCTAAATCAAGTATTGTAGCCATAAGTAAATTTGTATTACTATATCCTAAATACTGTGTATTCATACAGCTATAATCTGCAAGTGAATAATTATTTAATAATTCTGGGTTATGCTCTAATTCTTTATATTTTTTAATTCCTTTATTTTTAGGTATTTTAGTAACAACAAATATACACCAAATTATTGCAGATATAACAATAACAAAATATATTTTATTTGATAAATCATAATTTTTTCTATTTAAAGCCATTTTTTCTTCTATTTTATTTAACGTATTAAAATCATATTTTTCATTTATTATTTTACTAGCATTTGATATATAACTACTAGGAAAAACTACTCTTGCATCTAATGCAATCCCAGAAGAAATATGACCCGCAGTTATTCTTATATAATTACTACCAATATCTACTTTATCAATTGTGCCATAAGTATGAGGAAATACATTTTTATCTAATCCTTTATCAAATTTAATATTAATATCTAAATTATTAATACTGCACTCCCAATCTTTTCCTAAAAAGTTCCAATAAAATTCAGCATAATCATTATATAGCGTAGTTGCATCTTTTATTGTATATACATATTTTACATACTTTGAATTATCTTTTTTTACAGGACTATATACTTTTATATTTTTTCTATAACCATCTTTTACTTCTTCATTAATAGAATGTACATTATTCATACCATTAGATAATGAAGAATGTATTTTTTCAAAAGACATTACCATATCACCGAAATGAAGTATCTGATGTATATACCTCAATATTTGAAATATCACTTGCTTGATATCTACTAGATGTAGCTTCCATATTATCTCTTTGATCTTTAAAATTATATTTATACAATATATTTCTAAATATTCCATTCATATCCTTATCAAAACTATACTTAATATATTCAGTTATATCAATATTACCATTATCTTTTACATTTGCTTCAATTTTATAACTATCAATGTTATAATCTACACTTCCAGCAAAAATGCTTGAAGATAAAACAAATGATAAAATCAAACTAATAACAACTTTTGAAATATTTTTCACAAATACCACTCCTTAATTTAAGCCCTTCATACTAAGTGCAACTTTACCTTTTTCTAAATCAATACCTATAACTTTAACATTTACTATATCTCCTACTGAAACTTCTTCCATAGGATTTCTTACAAATTTATCAGAAAGTTCTGATATATGAACAAGTCCGTCACCTTTTATACCAATATCTACAAAAGCACCAAAAGCTGTAACATTTCTAACTGTACCACTAAGGAGCATATCTATTTTTAAATCTTCTATTTTTAAAATATCACTTTTAACAACTATTTTAGGAACATCATCACGTATATCTCTACCTGGTTTTTTAAGTTCGTTTATAATATCAGTAAGTGTTAAAATTCCAACATTTAAATCAGATGCCATTTTATCAATATTTACTGTTTCTAACCTACTTGGAAGATCTTTAATATCTTGAACATCAACTATTTTTAATACTTTTTCAGCTATATCATAAGATTCAGGATGTACCATTGTACTATCTAATATATTTTTAGATTCTAATACTTTTAAAAAACCTGCACATTGTACAAAAGCAGCAGGACCTAATTTTGCTACTTTAAGTAATTGTTTTCTAGTTTTAAATTTACCATTTTCTTCTCTATATTTTACAATATTAGTTGCTATATTTGCATTAACACCAGATACATAAGATAGAAGTGATGGAGTTGCTGTATTTAAATCTACTCCTACTTTATTAACTGTATCTTCAACTACTCCTGTTAAACTTGTATCTAATCTTTTTTGATTTACATCATGTTGATACTGCCCAACACCTATACTTTTAGGATCTATTTTAACAAGTTCTGCTAAAGGATCTTGAAGTCTTCTTGCAATAGAAATTGCTCCTCTTATTGATACATTTATATCAGGATATTCTTTTGTAGCAAGCTCTGATGCAGAATAAACACTTGCTCCTGCTTCACTTACAATAGCGTAATATACTTTATTTTTACATTTTTTTATAACATCAGAAACAAACTTTTCAGATTCTCTTGAAGCTGTTCCATTACCAATAGCAATAATTTCAACATTATATTTTTCTATAAAATTAATTAACTTTTTACTTGCTCCTTCAATATCATTTTGAGGCATAGTAGGATATATAGTATCATAATCTAATACTTTACCAGTATCATCAATTACTGCTATTTTACAGCCTGTCCTATATGCAGGATCAAATCCTATCATTGTCATATTTTTAAGAGGTGGTTGAAGTAACAAATTTTTAACATTTATACCAAAAACTTTAATAGCCTGTTCAGATGCATCTTCTGTTATATCATTTCTAAGTTCTCTTTCTATTGCAGGTTTTATATATTTTTTATATGAATTTTTTATAGCATCTATGATATAACTTGTAAAAATACATTCACCTTTTAAAACTTGTTTATTTAAGTATTCTATTATTTTTTCTTCATCTACTCCTAAAATAACTTTTAAAAATTTTTCTTTTTCTCCTCTATTTATTGCAAGCACCCTATGACCTACAATTCTATTAATATTTTCAGAAAAATTATAATACATTTCATAAGCAGATTTTACTTCTTTATCAGTAGCAGTAGTTATAATCTTACCTGTTAAATATGATAATCTTCTTATTTGTTTCCTATAATCTGCATTATCTGAAATATTTTCTGATATAATATCCATAGCACCTGTTATAGCAGTATCAATATTTGTAACACCTTTTTCAATATCTATATATTTACTTGCAATATCTTCAACAGTTCCATCTTTTATATTTTGTTTAATTATTTCAAAAGATAAATTTTCTAATCCCATTTCTTTTGCAATAGTAGCCTTTGTTCTTTTTTTAGGTTTAAAAGGTCTATATATATCTTCTAATTCAGTTAAAATATTTGCATTTAAAATCTTATTTTTTATCTCATCAGTCATTTCATTTAACTCTTCAATATGTCTTATTATTTCTTCTTTTCTTGAATCTAAATTTTTTAAATATTTTAATCTATCATCTAATTTTCTTAATATTTCATCATCTAAATTACCAGTTACTTCTTTTCTATATCTAGCTATAAATGGTATTGTATTACCTGCATCTATAAGCTCTATTGTAGCTATTATTTGTTTTTTACTTACACCTAATTCATTATGTAGTGCATCTATTATCTTCTCCATTTTTCCCCCTAAATATTATTCCTCAATATGTTTATCTAAAAGTGCAATAACTTCTTCTTTATTTATATAACCTACATTTCTATCAACTATTTTTCCATCTTTAAATACTAATAATGTAGGTACTACATCTATTTTAAGCTCATTTGCCAAATTATTATTTTCATCAATATTAACCTTAGCAATTCTATATTTTCTTGTATTGGATAAATCTTCTAATACAGGAGCTAGCATTTTACAAGGTGGACACCATGTTGCATAAAAATCTACTAGTATAACCTCACCTTTTGTTTCATTTAAAAAATTTAATTCATTAATTTGTTTTACCATTTCTAAATCCTCCTACTTTCACTTTTCCTATATATATTATTTTTAATTTTATCTTCGTTATTATTTTCATGATTTGACAATGATTTCATTAATACATCAAAAACAGATTGATACAACTTATCTTGTTTAACTCTATCTTTTTCAAATTCACATAGTGCTTTATCACATGCAATTTTGTGTTATATTCTGCCAGCATTTTTTAGTATATCTATGTTGTCTGATAATAAGTATTTATCTATTCTAATTGCACAATATTCAATTGTCATTGGTATATTTCTTTTTACCTCACGGTTTCCTTCTTTTTTAACTAGTAAGGAATGTTTACTAGCTTAATTTTATTCTAATTCAAATTTTTTATAAGTTTCTTGCAGATGCATAGTAATATTATTTATCGTTGTGTTAAATAATTAATCTATTAATTTTTAATGAATTATTTTCTTCTTCAATTTTCAAACAATTAAAAAATGGGTGCGCCCAGCAGTATACAAAAATACCGTCTTTTTCATTTATATTAATTATATATTTATCTAACATTTGTTTTCTAATAAATGCTTAATTATATTATATACTAAAATGTATGTTTTTACAACTAAAACTTTGCTCATATTTATGTTTTTTATATTTCGATTGATTTTAAATTTTATTTATAACATAAGTTTTAATATATTTTGTCGTTTTATAAGCTTTTTTAGCGTTATTATTGACATAATACTTTAATTATAGTATAATACCTTCAAAATATTATTAAGGAGGGTCATTAAAATGACTTACATTACCTATTTAGAGCAGCTTGTTAATTCAGCTGTAAACATTAAACTTTCTGTACCCAAATATATTTCTCAAGGTGTTGCTAACAAGCTTGTGCTTGTACAATCTCGTTCAAGTACAAAACTTCCTAACACTATTTTGTATGTCAAAAAAATCCCGCAAGATAAATACAGTAATATAAAACATCTTGCAAATGAGCGACAAGGAGAATGGCAACTTGAAATCTTATCTGCAACAGTAAATTTAACTGGAAAAGAACTACTAATTATACTTCTAAAAAAAGAAAGTACAATTGAAATAAAAAAATCTAGTATTGAAAAAAGAAATGTAAATAATTCACTTAGGACACAATCCCAACACTGATTTTTTTAAAAATTAAATGCATAGCAATAAAAAATCCACACCTTTTATTAACGGTGTGGATTTTTTTATTAATTTTCTACATCAATATACTTTTTAAATTTAATAGTATAATCTATTACAGACCAAATTGTAGCAATAACTGCACCAGTTATACAAATAGTCATAAATACATTTATAATAAGTCCTAATGTAGTCATATTAAAATTGTTAAATATAAATGAACCAAAGCCTCCATTTACAAATGTTGAATCAATAATTGCAAGTGATATACCAGTCATTTGGAAAAATGTTTTTATTTTTCCACTTAAAACTGCAGCAATTACTGCGTTATTATCAGCTCCAAACATACGAATACTACTTACCCAAAAATCTCTTAATATAATAATAGCAGTAATATATGCAGGTATAGTGCCAGTTCCTGTAAGCATAATAAATCCTGCTGCAACTAATAACTTATCTGCTAATGGATCCATTATCTTTCCGAAATTAGTAACTAAACCATTTTTTCTAGATATTTTTCCGTCTAAAAAATCTGTAAAAGATGCTATTACATATATTCCAAGTGCAATATATCTAATCCATTCAAAACCTTTAATATTTATACACATAACTATTATAAATAAAGGAACTAAAATTATTCTAAGCATTGTTAACTTATTTGGTAAATTCATTTTTTTCATTATTATAACCACTTCTTTCTATATAAAAATAATTATATCATAGACATTTAATTATTACAAGATTTTCACATAACTTTCATTTTAATGATTAAATATTATAACTCATTAACCAATCTTTTAAAATGATCTCCTCTTTCTTCAAAATTCTTATACATATCAAAAGATGCACTAGCTGGTGAAAGTATTACATTATCACCTTTTTGACTTATTTTATATGCATATTCAACGCACTCTTCTAAACTTGATAACTTTACTATATCACAAATTTTATTAATTTTCATTTTTTCCTTTTCATCTAAAACAGCTTTTTCTATTTTAGATGAAGTTTTACCAATTAATATCAATACTTTTACTTTATCAATTATATACTTTCCAATAACATCATAAGGTATATTTTTATCATATCCACCTGCTATTAATATAACTTTATTTTTAAATGAATTAAGTCCTGCTATTGTTCTTGCAGGAGAAGTTCCAATAGAATCATTGTACCAATTTACATCTTTTAAAGTTCTAAATAGTTCCATCCTATGTTCAACACCATTGAACGTAGTAATTACGTTTAAAATAGGTTTAACATTTGTTAAATCAATAACAGCAGAAGCAGCAGCACAAATATTTGCTAAATTATGTATTCCTACAAGTTTCACATCTGAAATTTTAGCTATATTTTCTATATTACCATTTACATTAGAAACTATATATCCTTTATCTAAATAAACACCTTTATTTATTTTATCAACAACACTAAACTTTCTTATTTCACTTTGTATATTTTTTTCTTCAATTATATCTAAATATTTTTTAGTATATTCATTATCATTATTTAAAACAATAATTCCATTATTGTTATATATAAAAATATTAGCTTTTGCAAGTATATACTCTTCAAAACTTCTATGATAATCTAAATGATTTGGAGAAATATTTGTTATTACACAAATATCTATTTTTTCTTTCATTGTCATAAGTTGAAAACTACTAAGTTCTAACACAACAATATCATTTTCTGTCATTTCATCTAATTTAGAAAAAATAGGTTTACCTATATTTCCACCTAAATAAACATTAAAACCTGCTTCTTTTAAAAATTTATGAACTAATGTTGTTGTTGTTGTTTTACCATCACTACCAGTAATACCAATAACTTTGCAAGGACACAAATGAATTAATAACTCTATTTCAGAAGTTATAACAGCTCCAAATTTTTGTGCTTCTTCTAATTCTTTTGTAAAAGGTTTAATTCCAGGTGACCTTAATATATAATCAAAAGAAGTTAAATTCTCTAAATATGTTTCACCTAAATTAAATGAAATATTTAATTTATTTAAACTTTCACATTCACTACCTAATTTTTCTTTTTTATCACAAGCAGTAATAACAGCGCCAAGTGAAGATAAATATTCAATAGCCGGTATATTACTAATACCAATACCTAAAACAGCTACTTTTTTACCTTTAATTTTTTCTTTAAATTCATTTAAATTATAATTCATATCTTCTCCTTCTATTTAATATATATAACATTATACTAAATATTTTAAATATTATTTAACTTTCTTTATTAATAAATTTTCTATCCAATGTTTTTTGTATTTAAGTGATATATAACCTATAACAGACATAACACCTGCCCCTAAACAATCAACTATTAGATCTTTCATAGTATCACCTAAAGCTGCCTGACCTATAAGAATAGTGCCATCATATGTAGCAAACTTTTGCATATTAAGTCCTAATATAATATCAAAAGAATATTCATATATTTCCCAAGCTACACCTAATGTTATAGCAAAACAAAAAGAAAATAAAGCAACAAACAAAGGACTTAACTTTACAGATTTTGATTTATTAAGAAGTGATATAACAGAAAAGCCTAAAGCTCCAATCATTGCACCACTAAAACCATGTAAAATAGTATCCCAATGTGGTATATCATAATAAAAATTTCTAACTTCACCTAAAAATATAGCAGCATATAAAAATACAACATAAAGTATTATCATATTATTTGGTATTTCAATTTTTAAATTTTTTGATAATAAAGCAGGTAAAAACATAGCAACTAAACCTAATATACATTGTATTAACATTAAAGTATAATCACTTTTTATTCTAACTGTTTCATCTAATAAATTAACGCTACTAGGAGCAAAAATAATTTTAATAATTATGAAAGCTACTGATAATAGTAAAGTTATAAAAACAAAAGCTGAAATATTTTTTCTATTAAATATTTTATCCATAATAATCCTTCTTTCCAATTTATATACATTATATCATAACTATATTAATTTGTGAATAGATATCAATAAAAAATAATAAAAGATATTAAATAATAAATTTTAAAAAATAAAAACGAGTATATATACTTTTTAAATCATATATATACCGGCTGTATAATAAATATTGGGGTGAACAAATGATTAATTGTTCACTCCCAACATTATTTTTTTCAAAATTATTGCAATTAAATCCATTTTGTTCTAAAATAATGTTAACAACAATAGAAAGGATTGATTTAATTACAAAATAAGTATATAAGAAAATTATTGAAAATTCAAGGAGTTAATGTAAAAAACATATTAGAAAGTGAAAATTCTTTTACCTTCCATATTGAAACTACTTCTAAAACACATATTTGTCCTTCTTGTCATCATGAAACTTCTAAAATTCATGATTATAGAAATCAAATTATTCAACATGGCTCTTTTAACAATACTATCATTTTTCTTGATTTGAAAAAGCGCAGATATGAATGTCCTCATTGCTCTAAAAGATTTTATGAAGACTATTCTTTTATTCAAAAATTCTTTAGAAAGTCTAACAACTTGTTTGATAAAATTATTAGTGATTCTAAAATGCAATAGTCTCTTAAAACTATTAGTATTGACAATTCTGTAAGTATTCCAACTGTTAATAGATATATTGCTTATTCTATCTTTTTAAATAATAAAAAAGAAATACATCGTTTACCCGAAATGATCGGTATTGATGAGTTTAAGGGCAACGCTGGTAAATATAAATATCAATTACAAATTATTGATCTACAAACAAAAAAAGTTGTAGATATTGTCAAGTTCAGAACTTATGATGACCTTGAACAATATTTTTCTAGGATAAGTAACAGAAAAGAAGTTGTATTTGTCACTATGGATCTTTATTCTCCTTTTAAACTCATTATACAAGACAAATTTTTTAATGCTACAATTGTTGCTGATACATTTCATTATACTAGACTTGTTCTTAATGTTCTTGATTCTGCTAGAATAGACTTTCAAAGGAATCTATCTAAAGAGTATAGAAAATATTTCAAAGGTATTCAAAAGATACTTATGATGAGAGAATGCGAGCTTACTAATTATTTAAAAGAGCGTTTAATTGAAGCTTTTAGGATATGCCCAGACTTAAAAAAAATATATGATATTAAAGAAAAATTTTTGTTTGTTAATGATGCTATAGGTAGCTCTGAAAAAGAGATTCTATTTAGAAATTGGTTATATGAAACGGAGTCATCTGATATGTATAAGTATTTTAAATCAACTATAAATACATTCAGAACTTGGCATAAATATATCTCTAACTCTTTTAAATATGAACTTTCAAACGGTATTACTGAAGGTATGAATAATAAGATAAAAGTTTTAAAAAGAATATCATACGGTTTTAGAAATTTTGATAATTTTAGAAATAGAATTTTAATTGCTTGTGCTTAATTATATTAATTTAAATATCAATTTATCAAATATTGCATTTGGTAATTATTATTCATGCCCAAAATATCAACTTTTATCCATTTAATATCAAAAAAAGAAATGAAATATAAAATTTCATTTCTTTCTTGATTCTCTAACAATTTTTAGAATTTACCACCCCAACTATTGACAAAAATCCGGTTTTATCCTATTTAAAAATGTACACACTATATTATACACCATCGAGCTTCTCAACTCAACTGCGAAACTCTTAGTTCATTTTATTCACATAAATAATTATTTTATGTAAATTCCTAAACGAAAGCCACATCCCATGCTGTTAAAACTAGGATAGTTGTCGACACGGTAAGTAGCCGGATCCACAGCACCAGCATCACCGTAGTAACCCCCACGCAGAACTCTACCGTTAACAGAACCTGCCTCCATACTCCATTCAAATACATTTCCTGCTAAATCATATATATTTTTTACTCTATATACATCACTACTTCCTGCTGGCTTTACTACTCCTGTACATGTTGTAACTACTACTGCTTTATATGTTGATGAAGTATGATAATTTCCCCATCTACTACTATTTTGTAATATTTCATTTGAAGCAGTTCCTACAGCATCTGTATGACTTGAACTATATGCTGTTTTATTGTCTAATGTAAGCCCTACTCCATTTGTAAGTGTTGGTGCATCTAAAAACCATTTCATTATTGTATCTACATGTGCTGGATATAACAAAACTGATTTTACTGTATTTGTGTTATACATTGATTTTGCTACTTTTAAGGCTCCATCTGTTGTTCCTATTTTATCCGCCATATTTTCAGCAAATCGTATATTAGTCCATACAGTTGATCCTTTTTTACTTACTGGTTTTTGAGTTCCATCTGTTTTTTTTGTTACTCCTCCTACTGGAAGTCCTGCTTCATATCTTGCTACATAAAATCCACCATATTTTGTTTCACTATCTTTTATTTCTTTATATTCTCCACTGTCTAATGGATAATCTTCGTTAAAATTACTTGAATTAAATGTTTCATTTCGTAAATTTCTTCTTACAAATCCACCTGATATTTCTTTTGATGGTATCCATACAAATTCATTTTCATTATTATTATCTTTTATTACTAGTCCATCATTTACTACATTATTTGCTACATCTACACTAAATCCTTCTGGCACTGGTACTTCTTTGTTATCTTTATCTTTAAATACACTTCCTCCTACTGGTGTTGGTATTGCTACTATTGGAGTTGTACTTTTTTCTTTTACTCCTACATCTGTTAGCCACTTTATTTCATTTGCTGTACATTTG
>JAVVTJ010000031.1:0-13885 GCA_036653755.1 Clostridia bacterium | reverse complement strand
GTAGGTAGTGTGGAATTTTAGTTTACTATAAAAGTACAAAACTTTTACACTACCTTTAAAAAAATGGAGGAATAAAATGAAACTTATTGATAAATTTAAAGAAATTTATAAGTATAGACATATGTTATATACTTTGGTAAAACAAGATATTAGAGGTAAATATAAAGGTTCTTTTTTAGGATTTTTATGGACATTATTAAATCCACTATTGTTACTTGCTGTTTATTCAGTAGTATTTCAATTTATATTTAGATCAGGTATAGAAAACTATCCTATTTATTTATTTATTTGTTTAATGCCTTGGAATTTATTTGCAAATACAATTGCAATGGGAACTGTTTGCGTAACTGGTAATGCGGGAATACTTAAAAAAGTGTATTTTCCAAGAGAAATATTACCACTTGCAACAGTTATAAGTAACGCTATAAATTACTTTTTTAGTTTAATTATAATATTCATAGCATTGTTATTTTTTAGCCCTATTGGTTTATCTTTTTGGGTGTTATTAATTCCTGTTATTGTACTTATTCAGTGTATATTTTCTTTTGGAATTATATTAGTATTAAGTGCAATTAATGTATATATACGAGATGTTCAATATATTATGAATCCAGTAATGATGGTTTGGTTTTATGCAACACCTGTGTTATATAGCGCAAGTATGGTACCTGAAAAATGGAGAGCGTTATATAATTTAAATCCTATGGTTAAAATAATGGAAGGATATCAAAGTATATTATATAGTAAACAGTGTCCTGATTTAAAATGGCTTGCTATAATGTTTGGAATATCATGTATAACATTAGTAATTGGATATTTAGTTTTCCAAAAAGCTCAAAGAAGATTTGCTGAGGAGGTTTAAATTATGAGTAAGAAAAAAGAAAAAAATTCAGAAGATGTAGTTATATCAGTAAAAGATGTAACAAAAGAATTTACAGTATATGAAGATAAAGCATATTTTTTAAAAGAAAGACTTGCTAATTTAAAGAGAAATAAAAAAAGAAAAAATGTTGTTTTAAAAAATATTAATTGTGAAATAAAAAGAGGAGAAACAGTAGCACTTATTGGTGTTAATGGTTCACGGAAAATCTACTTTACTTAAACTTATGACTAAAATAATATATCCAGAAAAAGGAACAATTGAAATACGTGAAAAAGTATCTAGTTTATTAGAATTAGGTGCAGGTTTTAATACAGATTTTACTGGTAGAGAAAATATATATTTCAATGCTTCTATATATGGTTTAGGTAAAGCAGATGTTGATAAAGTTATTGGTAAAATAATTGATTTTTCAGAACTTGGTGATTATATAGATTCTCCTGTTAGAACTTATTCTTCTGGTATGTATATGAGACTTGCTTTTTCAATTGCTATAAATGTTGAAGCAGAAATACTTCTTATAGATGAAATACTTGCAGTTGGAGATTCACATTTTCAAGCAAAGTGTTTAGCTAAAATGAAAGAACTTAAAGAAAAAAATGTTACAATGGTATTTGTATCTCATAGTATGGGAACTGTTAAAGAATTTTGCTCACGTGCTATTTGGTTATATAATGGTGAAGTACGTTTAGATGGTGATACTGAAACTGTATCTAATGAATATTTAAAATTACAAGGATAATAATATATACGAGGAGAAATGTATGAATAAAATAATTTATTATTGCTGGTTTGGTCCAAAACCACTTCCAAAACTTGCTAAAAAATGTATAAAAAGTTGGAAAAAATATTTGCCTGATTTTGAAATTAGAGTATGTAATGAAAGTAATTTTGATGTTAATAAGTGTGAATTTGTAAAACAAGCATATAATGCTGGCAAATGGGCATTTGTTAGTGATTATGCTAGATTATGTATGTTATATGAAACAGGCGGAATATATTTTGATACTGATATGGAAGTATTATCTAATATTGATTTTTTACTAGATAATGAATTTTTTATAGGACGTGAATATAGTTCATATATTGCTGCTGGTGTTATTGGAGTTAAAAATGAAAAAAATAAATATATAGGTGAAATGTTAGATTATTATAATTCTATAACATATTTTAATACTGAGGATTTATTTTCTCATGCAATACCTAAAGTTGTAACTAAGGTATTAGAAAAATACAAGCATGTTGTTAATAACAATATTGAAATATATAACAATGATTGTTATGTATATCCAGTGGATTATTTTTATCCTTTAAGTTATGATAGAAGTCAAGAATATTATTCTAAAAAAACTTGTATGCTACATTATTATGATGCAACTTGGATACCTAAAAAAGAGAAAATCACTTTATTTTTATATAGAAATATCGGTAAAAAAACTACTCAAAGATTATATGGTATAGGTAAAAGTGTTAAAAAAAATTATTTAAAAATCAGTAAATTTTTAAATAGAGGTTTGTATCTTTTTAAAAAATGTTTAAGTATACAATTTAATTCTAATAAAAGAATTAAACTTATAAATGAAAATATATATGCAAGAAAAAACAAAGATTTAATTGTAATTACTAATCCTGATTGGATTGGTGTTTGTAATTCTACTAAAGAATTATTTGAAGATGTAGTTTTAATTCGTGAGGTATATAAAGAAAAAGAAGCTATAAATATTGCTAAAGAAATACTAAAAGCTAACCCTAAAATGGTTATATTTAGTGGTTTTGCACTTAGATGGTGGCAAATTGCAAAGAAAATAAAAGAATCTGACAGTAGTATTGTTATAAAAGTTATTTGGCATGGTGGTAATGCACTTTTAATTCATGATAATGATTTTTTACGTTTTTGTGAACTTATATATTTATGTGATGAAAAAATTGTTTCAGAGATTGGTTTTTTAAAACAATGTATGACAGATTTATTTAAATTAAAAGGATATAATGTTTGTACTTTGTATAATATTGTTAATATAAATAAAAGTAAATTAATAAAAAATAATATAAAAGATACAGAAAAAGTAAAAATTGGTATATATCTATCAAGAGATAGATGGGAAAAAAATATGTATAATCAGCTTAGTGCAGCAAGTTTAATTGAAAATTCTAAAATAGATATAATTCCTTTAACTAATAAAGTTAGAGATTTTTCTAAAATGTTAAAAATAAATGTATTTGGTAATAGTAAAATTGATAATATAGATGGAGTATATAATAGGCTTTTAAATAACGATATAAATGTTTATGTAACCTTTACTGAGTGTGCACCACTTATTCCACTTGAAAGTTTTGAATTAGGTATTCCATGTATAACAAGTAACACAAATGATTATTGGTGTGGTACAGAGCTTGAAGAATATTTAGTTGTAAATAGAGTAGATGATATTATTGCTATTAAAGAAAAGATAGAATATTGTTTAAAAAATAAAGAAAAGGTTTTAGAATTATATAAAAAATGGAAAATTGATTATGTTATAAAAGCTAATATATGTAAAGAAAAGTTTTTAAATAATTCAAAAGAGTAGGAGTATGTTATGAATAATACTAATTCAGTTTTCAGAAGAGTTAAAAATAGATTAAATAGACTTTTAAATGAGAAGAATAAATCTGATAATATAACTGATATTAATTTAGGTGTTGATAAATATATATATGCAACAAGTCCATATATATCATGTATAAATGAAAATGATAATATTGGTATAGATGGAGTTAATTTAACTATAATGATACTTTCATGTAATAGAGTAGATAGTACAATAGCTTTATTAAATAGCATAAATACTTATATTCCTAATTTTAAAGGTACTGTATTATTTGCAGATAATAATTCAAATAAAGAGCAGTTAGATATATTAAAAAATAAAATAAAAGAAGTTCCATTTAAATGTGAAATTGTAGAATTTAAAGAAAATTATGGCATTGCTGGTGGTAGGCAAAAAGCTATGGAATTTGTTAAAACTGAATGGGTAATGTTAATTGATAATGATATATATTTTACAACAAATCCATTAATTAAATTACAAAAAGATATTTCTACATTAGGTTGTCATTTTATAAATATGCCACTTATGGATGAAACAGAAAAAGAAATATTTACAAATGGTGGTAATTTATATATAGATTATAGAGATGAAAATAATATATTTGTTAATTCAGGCTCAGTATTTTCTCAATGTAAATGTAAAAAAAATACGGAATTTAACCCAAGTTTATCTACTTTTATATATGGTGGTACATCTGTTGTTAAAAAAGAAACTTTTTTAAAATGTGGTGGATTTGATGATAATATGTTTATTGGGTTTGAAGATTCTGATTTTTCAATAAGAGTATTTAGGCAAGGATATAAAATAGGAAATTGTGGTATACTAGCTTTGGTTCATAATCATGGAGTTCCAAAAGATAATAGTGATATAGAATATGAAAAAAAAAGATTTTCAAATGTACGACTTAAAGAATCTGCTATGTATTTTGAAAAGAAAAATAAATTTAAAGTTTGGAATCCAGGGATAGAAGAATGGATAAATAAAAGAAATAAAGAGTTAAATTTAAAATAAGATGGGGGAAAATGAATGTTAAAAATGATTAGTTTTGATTTATGGGATACAATAATAAAACGTAAATGTCATCCTGAAGAGATAAAGTTATTTACTATAAGATATATGTTTTTAAAATATAATAATGCAATAAAAGAAGAATATAAAGATATATATAAAATTTTAACTTTAAGGAATAATATAGAATCTGAAATAGCAGAAGAAAATGAAAAACTAGGTTTTGATAGAGAATGTAGAATATTAGATGTATTTGATAGACTTCAAAATAATATATTTAAAGATAAAATTGATAGTATATCTCAAGAATTATTAAAAGTAGAAATTAATCATGAAAAAGATATGATATATATAAATCCAGATATTTTACCTATTTTTGAAAAATATAAAGATTTAAGAAAATGTATCATATCTGACTTTTATATGTCTGCACAGTCACTTAAAGAATTATTAGATTTTGTTCATGTAAATATTAATTTTGAAAAGATATATAGCTCAGCAGATGAACTTTTAAATAAAAGAAGTGGCAGGTTATATACAAAAGTTGAAAAAGAACTTGGTATAAAACCAGAAGAACATATACATGTAGGAGATAATGTTTTTTCTGATATTGAAATGGCTAAAAAATTAGGAATACAAACTATTCAAATTGAAAGAAATGATGTATTTGAATTTTCATGTTCTAGAAATCGTAAATTTAATTTTAATTTAGATGAACTAAAAATTAAAGATATAACAAAACAGTCAGATAAATTATATAATTTAGGAATAGAAATGGCACCATTTTTATATTTTTTTATACAGGATATTATAAATCATGCTATAATAAATAAAATAGATAAAGTTCATTATTTAACAAGAGAAGGCGAAACATTTATAAAACTTCATCAATATATAAAAAATAATTCAACTTTTGGTTTTGATATACCAGAATGTGAAATATTAGAAGTTAGTAGAATGGCTACATTTGCTGCATCTTTAAAAGATTTTTCAATTGGTGAATTACTAAGGCTTTGGTCACAATATAGAGGTCAAAGTTTGAAAGCTTTATTTAAGTCATTAAATATTGATATGAAAAAATATCAAAAATATATAGATAAATATGATATAGACCCAGAAAAATTTGAATATGAACCTTGGTTTAATATGAAATTTCAATTATTATTTCAAGATGAAGAATTTGCGTCAAAGATGAATGAAGAAATTAAATTAAAGAAAAATAGTTTAATTAACTTTTTTGAAAGTAAAAAAATATATAATGATAATAATCCTTTATTTGTTGTTGATATTGGTTGGAGAGGAACAATCCAAGATAATTTAGCGCATATATTTAAAAATAAACAAATAGATGGATACTATTATACTTTATTTGATTTTTATAATGTTCAACCTAAAAATTCTAATAAATTTTCTTTTGTTAAAGATAATAATTTTAGAGATGATGTGTTTTCTAGTTTAATTACTCTATTTGAGATGTTGTTTAATCCAGATACAGGTAGTGTAGTAGAATATAATAATGGAAAAGCAATTAGAAAAAGTAAAGAAAATGAAGTTAAAATAGTAACTGAATATACTTCATATATTCAAAAAGGAATGTTAGAAGGATCTAAAAAAATAAATGAATATCTATTTATTCATCCTTATGAAATGTCAGAATTCTATGAATATACATTAAATGAAATAAAAAAAGTAAAAACTAAACCTAATATTGAACTTTTAAATGTATATTATAGATTAGTTCATAATGATACTTTTGGTACAGGTAGTTATATGGAAAAATCATCTAAATTACGTAAAGTTGATAAAATAAATCCTATAAAAGTTAGAAATAAATTAAGAGAAGAAGGATGGAAAGAAGCTTTTTTAGAATATAATAATTTGTTTTTTATGGATAAAATAATAAAAAAAACAATCAATATTAAGTATAAGCTAAGAAAAATATTAAAAAAGTAAAGGAGGATACTATTTTGAATGAAAATTATATCACAGTACATGGTAAAAAAAAATCAGAAGATATTATAATGTTAAAATATATGTTTAAAAACTTACGTAAATTAGGAGAAGTATGGAGTAAAAGTGATTTTAAATATGCTATGAAATATTTAGAAAGTGAAATATTAAAAAGTAATTTAAAACAGATAGTATTTTTTGGTGTAGAATATGGTTGGAAAAATGTAATAAAAAAAATAAAAGAAAATCATAAAGAAATAAAAATAAAAGTTATATGTAATACATCAAGTGCACTCCTTTATTATGATTATGAAAGAAACAATTTTTTTGAAATGTTAGCACTTCAAAAAGAAGGTATAATAGATAATATTGCTTTTTTAAAAAAAGATATGTATGAATGTTATACTAAGTTAGGATATAATACTTCATATTTAAAAGAAAATATAGTTGTAAATAAAAAACTATATGATAAATGTATAAATAGTAATAAAAACATTAAAAAAAATAGTAAATTAATAAATATAGGAATATATATATTAAATTATGTATGGGATAAAAATATTTTTAATCAATTAAGTGTTGCTAAATTTGTTGAAAATTCAAATATAAATTATTTTTCTTTGGATGAAAGAATGGATGATTTTTTAAAAAACATGAAAATTATGAATAAATCAGTACAAATTAATGAAATATTAGAAAAAAATGTAATTAAAGAATTAGTTAAAAATGATATAAATGTTTCTTGTACTTTTACTGAATATTTTCATGTTATACCACTACTTAGTTTAGAATGCTTAGTGCCATGTATTGTAGGTAATAATAGTTATTTATTTAGTGATGAATTAAAAGAATATATTGTTATAGATAGTGAAGATAATCCAATAGAAATATCAGAAAAAATAAAAAAATGTTTGGAAAATAAAGAAAAAATAATACAGTTATACAAAGAATGGAAATTTAAATATAATGAGGAATCAAAAATTAGTATAAATGAATTTTTAAATAAATAAGGAGGGTGTATGAGTGTGCTAGAAAAAATTATTAAAATAATAAACATTTTAATTCGTTTACCATTTAAAGTTATAAAAAAAATATATAGAGTTATTAGATCAATACTTCGTATACCTTCTCGAATAATAAATAAAATTAAAAGAGAAATAGCAAATTATAAAAAGAAAAAATACTATACAGAGCAAGTATATAAAGCATGTGATGAAATTAAAAAATGTAATTCAAAAGATTATATTGTATTATTTAATCCAACTTGGCTTGGAGTTGCTAATTCAACAAAAGGCTTATTTGAAAATAATGTTCCATTAGAACAAGTTTTTGGAAATAAAAATATAAAATTAATAGCTAATACAATAATTGAAAATGATATAAAAGCAGTTATATTTAGTCAATTAGTAGATGGTTGGACAGAAGTTATAAAAGAAATAAAAAAAGAAAAGCCAGAAATTATTATAAAAGTAATATGGCATGCAAATAATGGTGAAGTTTTATCTGATTATACATGGTTAATTAATAAAGAATTAATTAAATTATATGATGTAGGACTTATCGATGCTTTTGCTTTTGTTAAAAAAAGTATGACTGAGTTTTATAATAAAGTAGGATATAAATCTTTTTATCTTATCAATAATGTAAAATCAAAAGAAGAAAGCTATACATATAATTATACTAAAAATAAAAAATTAAAAATTGGTATATATAATGCAAGTAGTAGAGAAATAAAAAATATATATACTCAACTTACTGCAATAAAACTATTAGATAATGCATCAGCAGATATAGTACCTTCATATAAAGGAGTAATTGATTTTTTAGATATTTTACATTTAGATTATACTCATTTAGAAGAATATATACCAACAGAAAAGTTAATGGAAAGAATAAAAGATAATGATGTAAATGTATATATTACATTTACAGAATGTTCTCCTATGTTTCCAATAGAAAGTTTTGAGTCAGGAGTACCATGTTTAGTTGGAAATAATAATGATTATTTTCAAAATACAGAGCTTGGAAACTATATAATTGTAAATAGAGAAGATGATGCTGAGTTTATTAAAGATAAAATAATAGAATGTATAGAAAATAGAGAAAAAATAATGCAGTTATATAAAACTTGGAAAATGCAGTTTGATATTCAGTGTATAGAAAATGTTAAAGCTTTTATTGAAATAAATTAAAGGAGGATATATGAAAAAAATAACTTTTTTAATGCTACATTTAAATTATGGAGGTCTTGAAAAACAAACCATAACTTTAATAAATGAATTTGCAAAAGTTCATAAATTTGAGCTTGAAATAGTTTCAGTTTATGATATTATAGGTAAGTCTTTTTATAATTTAGATGAAAGTGTTAAAGTAAAATATCTTTTAAAATATGGTCCAAATAAAGAAGAAATAAAAAAATGTTTAAATGACGGTAAATATTTTAAATTTATAGGACAAATTTTAAAAGGAATTAAAATAGTGTTTTTAAAATATTTTTTAATGAAAAAAGAAATTAAAAATCTAAAAACTGATTATATATTTTCTACAAGAATTGAATTTTCTAAACAAATAAAAAGAAAAGACACAATAAATATATCACAAGAACATTCATATATTGATAATGAAAAGTATATTAATCAAATAAAAACATCATTTGATTATATTGATTATCTAATAGTTATGACAGATAAAGCAAAACAAAATTATGAAAAATGGTTAAATACAAATAGAACAGATATTAAAGTAATTCCAAATATGATAGAAGAAAATACTAAATATATGTCTACTTGTGAAAATAAAAAAATAATATCTGTTGGTAGATTAGAGGATGTTAAAGATTTTTCACTTCTTATAAGTATATTTTCAAAAATTGTAATCAAAAATAAATGTAATGATTGGAAATTAGAAATACTAGGAAACGGATCATTAAAACCGGTTTTGAAAGCTCAAATAGATGTATTGGGTTTAACTGATAATATAAAACTAATAGATAGTGTTCCAAGTGAAGAAGTATATAAAAGACTTTCAGATTCATCTATATTTGTACTTACTTCCAAATCAGAAAGTTTTTCATTAGTATTATGTGAAGCAATGAATGTAGGACTTCCAGTAGTTTCTTTTGATATTGATGTAGGACCTAGAGAAATAATAAATAATTTTAAAACGGGTTATTTAATAAATGGTAGAGATGAAGAAGAAATGCGTGCAATGATAGAAATGTTAATTGATAATACTAAACTTAGAAAAGGTATAGGTAGTGAAGCTAAAAAAAGTGTACAAAAATATTATTCTAGTAATATAATTAATAAATGGTTAGAAATATTAAAGTAATTTGTAAAATATTATAAATAAAAAAGATATCTAAAATTGATATCTTTTACTTTTTTGGAGGAGTAAATGAGCTTATTAAAAATAGAAAATTTATCACATTCATTTGGCGATAAAGTCTTATACAAAGATGTATCTTTTGAAATATATAAAGGTGAACATATAGGAATTATAGGAGAAAATGGTAGTGGTAAAACAACTTTAATTAATATAATATCAGGTTTAATACTTCCAGATAAGGGTAGAGTTATTTGGCAATCAAATATAAAAATTGGAGTATTAGACCAATATGCAAAAGTAAATCAAGATATAAGTGTAATTGAATATTTAAAAACAGCGTTTGAATATTTATATAAAATAGAAGAAAAATTAAATAATATATATATAGAAATATGTAATAATTGTACGGATAGTTTGTTAAATAAAATATCTAAATATCAAGAAATATTAGATAAAAATGATTTTTATTTAATAGATAATATAATTCAAAAAGTAACTGATGGATTAGGAATAAAAGTATTAGGATTGGATAATAAACTAAGTAGTTTAAGTGGTGGTCAAAGAGCTAAAGTTATACTTGGAAAATTATTACTTGAAAATCCTGATGTTTTGATTTTAGATGAACCTACTAATTTTTTAGATATAGAACATATTGAATGGCTTACAAGTTATATAAAAGGATTTGAAGGAGCGTGTATTGTTGTATCTCATGATTATAACTTTTTAGATAATATATCATTATATATATGTGATATAGAATTTTCTAAAATAACAAAATATAGAGGTAATTATTCAGCATGTATTAATCAAAAAAATGCAAGTAAGGAAAAACATATACATGATTATATAACGCAAAGGAAAGTAATAGAAAAAACAGAAATATTTATAGCAAAACATATTGTAAGACCAACAAGTTCAAAAATGGCAAAAGATAGACAAAAAAAGTTAGAAAGAATGGATATAATAGAAAAACCAAGTAAAGATGCAGTAAAACCACATATTAATTTTAAATCAAAAACACTTGATACAAGAATAGTTTTGAGAATAAATAATCTAGAAATAGGATATAAGTATCCTTTATTTTCTAAAATGAAATTTAAAATTTTAAATGGAGAAAAAATAGTTATAACAGGTTTTAATGGTATTGGTAAATCAACATTAATTAAAACATTACTTAATATAATTCCTAAAATATCAGGTGAGTTTGAATTTGCAAATAATATAAAAATAGGATATTATGCACAAGATTTTAAATGGGATAATGTAAAATTAACACCAATACAAATAGTAAAAGATGATTTTCCTGATTTAAGTGATATGCAAATAAGAAAAAAATTAGCGCAAGCTGGATTAAAAGCTAAAAATTCTATGCAAGCTATAACAACTTTAAGTGGTGGAGAACAAGCAAAAGTAAATTTATGCAAATTAATGCTTATATCTTGTAATTTATTAGTACTTGATGAACCAACTAATCATTTAGATAAATTAAGTAAAGAGGCATTAAAAGAAGCATTGATTAAATTTGAAGGTACTGTAATAATGGTATCACATGAAGAATCTTTTTATACAGACTGGGCAACAAAAATAGTTAATATACAAGATTTATGTAACAATAAATAATTATGTTACACTTATTTTACAAAGCTAACCCAAAATATAAAATATAGGTAAAATTCGACAAAAATATATAAAAAACTGCTTGATTAACTTTACATATTAAAATATACATGATATAATATTTTGTATAAAAGAGTAATAGTGAGGTTAAGCCAATGACATATATAAATAGTAAAAAAAATAAATTCAAATATGCTATACGTAAAGTTATATCTTTAATTTTATGTGTAGTTATTTGTTTTAATATGGCAAGTAATATTCAAGCAAAAATATTTACAAATCTTCCTGTATCAACAATGACAGATACATTTCCAGATAGTTATAAACCATATATAGATATGTTAAAAAAGTCACATCCAAATTGGATTTTTAAAGCTGTAAATACAAATTTAGATTGGAATCAAACTATAAGACATGAAACATATACAGAAGGTGGAATGAGTGTAAGTACTGTTCATGATAGTTTAGGTGATGAATGGAAAAAAGATGGAAAAAACTATTATCAAGATGGACCATATGTAACTGCATCTAGAAAAGCAGTAGAGTATGTAATAGATCCAAGAAATTCTCTTACAGAGCAACAGATATTTAAATTTGAAACTTTAAGTTATAGTGAAAAAGCGCATACAATAGAAGCTGTTCAAAAAGTATTAGCAGGAACAGATATGGGAGAAACTCATAAATCAGAATACAAAAGTGCTGGTAATTGGATAAACATGGGTTCAACTTATGCACAAATTATATTTAATGCAGGATTATATAATAGAATAAATCCAATACATTTAGCAACAAGAATAAAACAAGAAACAAGCTGTGATGTTGTAAATAATAAATCTATTAATGGTTCACAAAAAGGTTATGAAGGAGTATATAATTTTGGTAATATTGGCGCTGTACCTGGTAAAAATGGTAATAGCGCAGTAACTAATGGACTTATATATGCAAGTTCTCAAGGATGGTGGAGTCCAAATTCATCAATTATAGGTTGTGCAAAAGAATTAGAGAGTAGTTATATTAAATGGGGACAAAATACTGTATACTTTCAAAAGTTTGATGTAAATAATACTGGTCATGCTAAAGGTCTATATGCATATCAATATATGACAAATATTATGGCACCAACTAATGAATCTAAAATGTCATATAATGCATATAAAAATTCAAATATGTTAGATACACCTATTGAATTTCATATACCAGTATATAAAAATATGCCAGAGAATGCATGCTCATATCCAACAATTGGTGAATCATTAGATGTGGTAGATAATACAAAAGTATATTTAGATGATACTTCGGATACAGGTAAAGCAGATATATTTAGAATAAGATTAACTGCTAATGATTCTAATGATGATAATATAATCTTTAATTGGACTGAAACAAAAGAAGGAGAATCAAATAGAACAATACTTACAAGAATACAAAAAGGAACTGTATCTGGTTGGGATAAAATAAAATTTCCAGATGGTAGAGAAGGTTTTGTAAAACAAGAATATGTAAAAGTGCATAATTATACAAAAGTAGATTCTATAACTTTAAATAAAACAAATTTAAATATTGAAGCTGGAATTACCGAAAAATTAATTGCAACAATAAATCCAATTAATGCAAAATATAAAAATGTAATATGGTCTAGTAGTGATAGTAGTATTGTTTCAGTAGATAATGTAGGTAATATAAAAACAAATAAATTAGGAACTGCTAAAATAAAAGTAATATCAGAGGATCAACTTAAAGTAGCTGAATGTACAGTAAATGTTGTAAATACAGTAGTTACTGGTATAACACTTGAAAGTAGTGAATATAAAATAGTAAATGGTAAAAGTGAAAGTATTGTTCCTACTGTATTACCATCTACTGCTATAAATAAAGAATATACAATTGATATTGCTGATAAAACAATTGCAGTTATAGAAAATGGTAAAATAAAAGGAATTAAACTTGGAGAAACAACAGCAACTTTTACAACAAAAGACAAAAATAAAACAGTTAGTTGTAAAATTAAAATTGTAAATTTAGAAGATTTAGATATTGTTATTGATGAGAGTTTAAATATTAATAAAAATATAATAACTAAAATAGAACCAAATACTAAAATAGAAGATCTATTAAAAAAATTAACAACATCAAATACAATTGAAGTTTTAAATACAAAAAATGAAGTTGTAAAAGCAGGAAGTAATATAGGAACTGGGTTTAAAATTAATATAAAAGGTAAAGATGGTAAAATAATTAGTACATATACTACTTTAATATATGGTGATGTAAATGGTGATGGAAATATAGATATAATTGATTTATTATCTGTAAAACAACATATAGAAAATATAGAAAAATTAAAAGATATATATTTTAGTGCAGCTAAAACTTGTAAAAATAGTTTAGATATAGATATAATTGATTTATTATCTATAAAACAACATATAGAAAATATCAATAAAATTATTCAATAATTAAGTGGTAGTGTAAAATAGATTATGAAAAAATGAAAGTAAAAAAGAGCTACCAA
>JAVVTJ010000030.1:0-13931 GCA_036653755.1 Clostridia bacterium | reverse complement strand
ATGTTGATACAAAGCCATTGTTACTAGTTTGCCAACGATTACAAAACTCATACTAGTATATAAACTAATATAATTGTTATTTACATTGTTTAAAAAATATGATATAATATATATATTATTTTAAAAAAGGAGCTGGTCTAATGACTACTGATAAAATAGAATATACTATTGTTCCAAAAGTTTTTCCAATTAACCATCATGATTATTTTAAAAAAGAATCTAATGATGTAAAAAAATCAGATTTTGATGTACAAAGAAATAAAGAAAAAGACACTTTTAAAAAAATTTTTGATAAGGAATTAGAAAAGTATTAAAAAAAGTAACGTTATATATATAACGTTACTTTTTTAATTTTATTATAATTGTTTAAAACAAACGCTATTTTTAATGTAAGTATTGATAATTGATATATAAGTTGGTATAATATAAATGCTAGGAAGTGATAGTTTGAAAAGTATTATGTTTGTATGTACAGGTAATATTTGTAGAAGTGCAATGGCACATGGATATATGCAAAAAAAAGTATATGAGTTAAATAGGCAAGATGAATATTTAATTTCTTCATGTGGAACTAATGCAATAAATAGTCAGAAATCAACATTAAATGCAATTGATGTTATGAAAAAATATAATGTAGATTTAACTAATCATAGAGCTACTAATATATATAATTCAAATATTTTACAATATGATTTAATTATAACAATGACAGTTATACAAAAAGAAAATATATTAAAATTATATCCAAAGTTAATAGGTAAAGTATTTACATTAAAAGAATATACAAAAACTAATGATAAATATTTAGATATCGATGATCCATGGGGATTTGATATTCAAATTTATAAAAATATTGCAACTTCAATTGTTGATAATGTGGATAAACTATTAGAAATATTTTAAGGATGTGAATTTATGATAATAATTGGTGCAGATCATGCAGGTTTTGATTTAAAAAAAAGGGTAATAAATTATTTAGAAGAAAACAAAATAAAATATTTAGATGTTACAAATTATGTGTATAATAAAGATGATGATTATACAGATGTTGCTATAAATATTTGTAAAAATGTTTTAGAAAATAATGAAAATTTAGGAATAGCAATATGTGGTACAGGTATTGGTATATCTGTTGCTTGTAATAAGATAAAAGGCATAATTGCTACACCTTGTTTTAATGAGTATACTGCAAGTATGGTTAAAAAAGATAATAATTCTAATGTTTTATGTTTAGGTGGTAGATTAGAATATTCTACAGATAAAACATTAATTGAAAAAATGGTAAAGACATATATAAATACAGAATTTTCAAAAGAAAGACATTTAAGAAGAATAAATAAAATAAAAGATATGGAAGAAAAGTTTGGGTGTAATATATGGGAATAGTATATTTTATAATTATACTTACATTTTTATTTGCTCTTATTATAACTCCACTTACAATTAAGTTTGCAAATAAATTTGGATTTGTGGATATTCCAAAGGATAGTAGAAGAGTTCATGTTAAACCAATGCCTAGAATAGGTGGTTTAGCAATAGTAATTTCTATGTTTTTAGGACTTGCAGTATATTGTTTAATTACAATGAATATACCAACTATATCTTTAAATAAAAAGTTTGTTGGATTTGCAATAGGTGCTATAATCATATCTTCAATGGGGTTTATTGATGATGCTATAAATTTAAGAGCAAGATATAAATTTGTATTTCAATTAGTTGCAGCTATTGTTGTTTATTTTTTTGGTATTGCAATTGAAGGTATAAAAATACCATTTATATACACTGATTTAATCGATTTTGGATTTTTATCTTTTCCAGTAACTCTTATTTGGATAATAGGACTTACAAACGCAGTAAATTTAATAGATGGATTAGATGGTTTAGCAGCAGGAATATCTGTAATATCAGCTACTGCACTTCTTACAATATTTATTACAACTTCTGCAAGTTTAGAAGCTATTGTTATAACAGCAGTATTACTTCGGTGCTGCACTTGGATTTTTACCATATAATTTTAATCCTGCAAAAACATTTATGGGTGATGTAGGTTCAAATTTTTTAGGATTTACACTAGCATGTGTGTCAATTATGGGATTTGCAAAAGGTTATACTTTAATTGCTATAATTGCGCCAATACTTACGTTAGGTGTACCAATATTTGATACTTTATTTGCAATGATTAGAAGATTTATAGCGGGTAAACCAATGCTTAGCCCAGATGGTGGTCATGTTCATCATAGATTATTAAAACATGGATTTAATCAAAAACAAGCTGTATTAATATTATATACAGTAACAAGTATTCTTTGTATAATAGCAGTTACTATAATATCTGCGGATATATATAAATTAATATTATTAATTTGTGCTACTATTACTTTTATTGCTTTAGGATATATAACTACATTAAAACAAAAACATACAAAACAAATAGGTAGCAAAGAAGATGAAAAAATAAAAGAAGAATCAAATGATAAAGGATTAGAAAAAATTGATAATAAAAAGGATAAATAAATATTATTAATATATAATATAAAAGAAGGGATGTTATTTATGAAAGAAATGTTATTAAATGAATTAAAAATAGCTATGAGAGAAAAAGATGAAATTAAAAAAAATACTATTACACTACTTAGAGCTGCTATATTACAAATAGAAAAAGATGAACAAAAAGTTTTAACTGATGATGAAATGCAAATTATTGCTACAAAAGAGGTTAAAAAAAGAAGAGAATCAATTATAGAATTTGAAAAAGTTGAAAGATATGATTTAGTAGAAGATTTAAATAAAGAAATAGAAATTCTAAATAAATATATACCAAAACAATTAACACAAGAAGATGTATTAAAATTAGTTAAAGAATCTATTATAAATACAGGAGCATCTACTCCAAGAGATATGGGTAAAGTTATGCAAGATTTAAAACAAAAAACATTAGGTAAAGCTGATGGTAAATTAGTAAGTAATATAGTTAAAGAATTATTAGGATAGGAGATAATATATTGAATAATATACATGTAATTAATGATAATAAATTTAAAAGTATATATTTGTCATATAACTTTACTTTTCCAATTAAAAAAGAAGAAGTATCAACTAGTGTAGTTACAAGTTTAGTACTTTCTAAAGGATGCGAAAAATATAAAACAAGTAAAGAAATTGAAGAATATTTAAATGAGTTATATGGAACAAATTTTGATGTAAATATAGAAAAAATAGGAGATTTATTAAATATAGAATTTAGAATAGAATGTGTAAATAAAAAGTTTTTACCAAACAATGAAGATATTGTTTTGAAAGCTATTAATTTGTTATATGAAATAATATATAAACCAAATTATATAAATTCTAGTTTTAATAAAGATATATTTGAAAGAGAAAAAAGTTTTGTTATAGAAAAAATACAAACAAGAAAAGATGAAAAGTTAAGATATGCTGTACTTAAAACAGAAGAGTTATTATGTAAAAATGAGCCTTTTGGTACATATGTATATGGTAATTTAGAAGATGCTAAAAATGTAACATTAACAGATGTTAATAATAAATATATAGATATGTTAGAAAATTCAAGTATTGCTGTTATTGTTTCTGGAAATTTAAATGGTTATGAAAATATACAAAATGATATTACAAATATATTTAATGATAAATTAAATTCTAAATTTGAAATTAACCAATTAATTAATCAAAATAAAACTATAAAAAAAGATAAAATTGAAGAAGTAGTTGAAAAAGTTCAAACAAATCAGGCTGTTATTACTGTTGGTATGAAAGTAAGTGATTTAAAATATGAAGATTTTTATGCACTTAATGTATATAACAGTATATTAGGGGGAACACCAAGTTCAAAGTTATTTCAAAATGTAAGAGAAAAAGAGTCATTAGCATATACAACCAAATCAAGATATTATAGATTTAAAGGTATATATATAATTTATGCAGGTATTGAAGAGAAAAATTTTGAAAAAGCAAAACAAGTAATATTAGAACAAATCAATGATATGAAAAATTGTAATATAACATCAGAAGAAATTTTAGCAGCTAAAGAATCTTTAACAAGTGATTTATTAGAGTGGAAAGATTCTAAAATATCTCTTGCAAAATTAGAATATACTAATGCATTAGATTGTACTAATTTAACAGTTGATGATATAATATATGGTATAAATAAAATAACAATTAAAGATGTAGAAGAAGTAGCAAATAGAATAAATGTAGAATTAATATATCTGTTAGGCGGTGAAGAATTTGGAAAATAATATTTCTGTTATTGAGAATGAAATTTTAAAAGAAAAAGTATATAAAACAAAATTAGATAACGGTTTAGATATATATATTTGTAAAAAAGATGGATTTACAAAAAAAATAGGTATGTTTGGAACAAAATATGGTTCTTTAAATAATGATTTTGTAAATATAGAAGATGGAAAAAGAATTACAGTTCCTGATGGTATAGCACATTTTTTAGAACATAAATTATTTGAACAAGAAGGAGAAAATGCTTTAGATTTATTTTCAAAAGAAGGAATATCTGCAAATGCTTATACATCATTTGATCATACAGTATATTTTTTTGAAACAATCTCTAAGTTTAAAACAGGTTTAGAAATGTTAATAAAATTAGTTAAAACACCATATTTTACTACTGAAAATGTTAATAAAGAACAAGGAATAATAGGTCAAGAAATATCTATGTATGATGATGATCCTAATTTTATGGTGTATTTTAATACATTAAGAGCTATGTATATAAATAATCCTGTTAGAATTGATATAGCAGGAACAATAGAAAGTATATCACATATTGATAAAGATGTATTGTATACATGTTATAACACTTTTTATAATCCAAATAATATGTTTATGGTTATAATAGGTGATGTAGATGTTCAAAATACAATTAATATAATTAAGCAAAACTTATCGTTATATGAAAAAGAAACAAAAAAGAAAGAAATAATAAAATATTATCCTGATGAACCTAGTAATATATTAGAAAAAAAAATAGAAAAAAATATGGGTATATATATGCCACAAATATCTATTGGATATAAATTAGATTTAGTAGAAAAAAATGAAATAATAAAAAGAGAAGTTATTTCGGAGATTATATCTGAAATGTATTTTTCTAAAAGTTCTTCTTTTTATGAAAAGGAATATAATAATTCACTTGTAAATGATGATATAGATTTTATCTATGAAGGAACTAAAACAATTTCTCATATATTAATATCAACATCTTCAAGTAATCCACAAAAAATTATGGAAGACATTACAGAATATATAAATAATATTAAAAATGAAAAAATAAATTTAAAACTATTTAACAATATAAAAAGAAAAAAAATAGGCGAAAACATATTAATGTCAGAAGATTTAAATAATAGTTATAGAAGAATAATAGATAGTATTTTAAATGCAAATACGTTGTATTACGATATAGAAATATTAAACAATATAACTGAAAATGATATAACTGATTTTTTAAATTTATTAACAGATGAAAGTAAAGTTTACTCAGTTGTAAAATAAAATATAACATATTTTGACAGCATTTGGCAACTAGGCACATAAATATATTGAAAAAAAATAAAAAAGGTATATAATATAATAAAGGTGGTGAGTATTTTATGAATAAACAAAAAATATTATGGCTAATAATCATAGTAATCATCATTGCTGCTATAACATTTGGGGTATACTTTGTTTTCTTTAATCCAAATATGTTTAATAATAACAAAGTAATACCTATACAAAAAGAAGTATCAGTAAAAGCAGAGTATTCAATTATACATGCAACAGGTTTGTATGATAATATGAGTATGCACGGAGAATTACCAGCAAAAAACATATCAATTGAGCAGTTTATTATATTTAATAAAGATGGAAAAGTAGTAGATATAATAGCAGAAGAAAAAGGATATAATGAAGAGCAAATGAGAATATATAACGAATCTTTAAATTTTGCAAATAATTCATTATTTTATAACATTAAAGTTAGCGGAGATACAATTAAATATAATGCTAATTGGTATAATGGTAAAACTAAGGTAGAGATTAAAGAAATATTAGCTAAGTTAAACAATGTAGTTATTAAAGAGTTATAAAATTTAGTAAATTATATAATATTAATAATATAAAACTGTATATAGTTATAATTAATCACCCATTACATAATATGTAATGGGTGATTAATTTGAGGAAAATAACAGATGAACTAGCTGCTGGTATATCTAGTGATAACTTTTCACTTTCTACTGGTATACCTGGAATTACAGTAATAGAAGATACATATTTAATGAATAAATTAGCTCATTTCAATAGAGAAAGAATACCAGAGAGAGTAGTACATGCTAAAGGGTCAGGTGCTTATGGATATTTTGAAGTTACTAATGATTTAAGTAAATATACATGTGCAAAAATGTTTTCAAAAGTTGGTAAAAAAACAGAAATGTTAGCTAGATTTTCTACTGTTGGTGGTGAGAAAGGATCTTCTGATTCAGTAAGAGATCCAAGAGGATTTGCACTTAAATTTTATACAGAAGATGGTAATTATGATTTAGTTGGAAATAATACACCAGTTTTTTTTATACGTGATGCTATGAAATTTCCAGATTTTATACATTCACAAAAAAGAGATCCACAAAGTAACTTAAAAAATCCTAATATGTTTTGGGACTTTTTATCATTAACACCAGAATCAATGCACCAAGTTATAATACTTTTTTCAGATAGAGGAATTCCAAAAGGTTTCAGGCATATGCATGGCTTTGGTAGTAATACTTTTATGTGGTACAATGAAAAAAATGATTATTGTTGGGTAAAATATCACTTTAAAACAGAGCAATGTATAGAAAATTATACTTCAGAAGAAGCAGATAAATTATCTGCAACTAATCCAGATAGTAGTGCTAGTGATTTATTTGATAATATAAAAAAAGGTAATTTTCCTTCTTGGAAAGTTTATGTACAAATAATGAGTAAAGAAGATGCTAAAAAATATAGATTTGATCCATTTGATGTTACAAAAGTTTGGTATCATAAAGATTATCCACTTATTCCACTTGGAAGAATGGTTTTAAATAAAAATCCCCAAAATTTTTTTACTGAAATAGAACAATCAGCTTTTTCTCCTTCACATTTTGTTCGTGGAATTGGACCATCACCTGATAAATTATTACAAGGAAGGTTAATGGCTTATCCAGATGCAAATAGATATAGAGTAGGAACTAATGTTAATGAACTTGATGTAAATAAACCAAAAGTTTTATTTACTACATATGAAAAAGATGGAACTATGGCAGATAACTCACAAGGTAATACTAAACTTAATTATTTTCCTAATTCGTATGAAGATGTATATGAAGATAAATGTTATAAAGTGCCAGATTTTGATGTTTCAGGTTTTATTGCACGTCATACTTTCCCTAGTAGTGATATTGATTTTGAGCAACCAGGAGAGTTATATAGAAGAGTAATGGGTGATAAAGAAAAAATTATCTTGATAGATAATTTATGTGGTAGTTTAAAACTTGCAGATTTAAAACTTCAATATAGAGCAGTTGCACTATTTTATAAAGTTGATGTTAATTTAGGAACTAGACTTTCTGATAAATTATGTTTAAATATAGAAAATATAAAAGCATTATCAATAATGACACAAGAGCAAAGAGTATTAAACACAAAATAATATAAAAAAGTATACAATATATAAAAATTGTATACTTTTTTATATTATCTTACAGCATATTTTTACAAATCTTTATAAAAAGAGTATGTTTATAAAGTGTATAAAATAGTGTATTTATACATATAATTTATGTATATGTAAATCAACTAAATGACGGATTTTGTCGAAACTTGCGACCGAAAGTATGACATAATATATTGACATGGCTTGTACAAAATGTTATCATATATATAGAAGGAGTGATTTGATGATAGAAGAAAAAATTATAAAGCTTAGAGATAAGCTAGATAGGCAAATAAATAAAAATGAAAAATATGAAAAAATCTATGAAACAAGTTCTCAAATAGATAAACTTATAGTTGAATATTATAAAAAGCATGGGTTAACTTGGGCTAAATAAATTTTTAAATATTTTCATATTTTTCACACTATCAATTGAAATGTCAAAAAACATTAAAGCTAAAACAATAAGTAAAAGGTAATCTTTTTTATTTTCAAAGAACAAGAAAATAATAACGACAATTATAATAATATCATCGATATGTAGAGTAATTCCGAATATAGAAATGCCGTCCTTACTTAAACTAGCTGGTCCAATACGTAATTCTTCATTTTTATTTTCGGAATTCTTTTCATCTATTTTCTCAATATTTTTTAATTCAATATTTACAGGTATAATAGGTTCATTATAAATAGGAGTGTTATTATAATACATATTATTTGGCATATAATTTTTGTAGTAATTATGCATCATTTTTATCACTCCCTTTATCATCAAATATTCCAAGTGCAGTTCCAATACTTAAACAAGTTAAATATTCGTTTATTTTATCCTGTCTAGATTTTCTTAAAAAAGGTTTTAATGAAAGAAGTAAGTTTTTCCTTGGATCTTCTTTATTCATTGAAGATAATACTTTTTGAATTTTCATTACTGTATTTATATCAAAACCAGAGTTATTTTCTTCATTGTTACTACCAAATAATCCAGACAAATTAAAGTTATTTAATAACTCTGAAATATTAAATTCACTATTTTTATTACTATTCTCTTCTTTTTTACTATTATTATGTACTGCTTCTTCTTTTTTTGATTCATTGAAAAAACTTTCTTGGACATAATCATTTGTAGATTTGGATTTCTCATCATTTAATTTAGTTTGAAGGCCTTGTATTAGGTCAAATAAGTAATTTGCATTATCATTATTTTCCATATTACATCACGCTATTTTCCATCTTTTGAGTCATTGTTACTTATATTTTGACCAAGCATTTTAGCTAAACTATTTAAATCTTCTTTTGACATTCCACTTACCATTTTTCCTACTTGTTCAATTTTGCTTCTATCAACACCAGATAGTAATTCTAATAATTTAGAATTAAGCATATTGTTCATATTATTCATATAATCCACCCCTTTATAAGTTTGTATATTGTAATTATATGCACTTTAATATAAAGTGTGATGAAAGGAGCTATAAAAAATGTTTAAAATTTCTAAAATTAAAAATAAAAAAATAAATTATGAAGATATATCAAAGTTATATAATATTATTAGTATTAATGAAGAATATATTTCTATTAAACATCAAAATAAAATAAAACATTTACATATCTATAAAATAGAACCAGTTGTTATTTTAAATTCTTCTAAAGCTAATTTACAAAATATTATTCAAAATTATTCGGAATTTTTAAGAAGTATAAATTATAATTTTCAAATATTTATAGAAAATGAAAAAGTAAATATTAATAATTATTTTAAAGGAATAAATATTGAAGAAAATAGTCATAAAGTTGCAGTTATTGATATGTATAAAAAAGAATTTGAAAATGTATTATCACAAAATAATATATATATTTCAACATATTATATTGCTGTAAGTTTAAATGAAAATGATAATGTTTCAGAGCTTAATAACATATTATACAATTTAAGTAAATCTGAAATAGTTGTGGAAAAATTAAAAGGAAAAGAATTTTTAGAAAAGTATATTTATTTAAAAGTAAATATGGAACAAGAGATATGTTAGATATTTATCCTGGATATATAGATGCAAAAGATTTTAGATATATTGAATTAGATAAAAAATATATATGTAGTTTACAAATAACAGATTATCCAAAACAATTAGAATTTTTAGAATTTATTGATAATATGCCAAAAGACATTTCATATATAATGAGTATGTTTGTAATTAAACAAAATACAAATAAAGTGTTAAAAGAATTAACATACAACATATCTAATTCAAAAGCTGAAATAAATACAACAAGTAATAATCAAATAGATATTGATGTACTTAATCAAATAAATAATGATGCTAAAAAAATAAGATACGAAATACAAATAAATAATGAAGAAATATATAATGTGTATACATATATAACATTAAAAAGTGAAGATAAAAACAAATTAAATTTTAATATAAATAAATTAAGAAATATGTTATATTCTAAAATGTATAAAAATAACCTGCTAAATTTTAGGCATCTGCAAGGATATTTAGCTTCTATTCCAATTAATTTATTAGATGAATCATTAGAAAAATCTTATTTTAAAACTATGACTAGTAGTAATGTAATAAATTTATTTCCTTTTTATACTAATACAATTTTCGATAAGTTTGGTGTTATTTTTGGTTATACAAATAATAAAAACATTTGTAATATTGATGTATTTAGTAATAAATATATTAATTCAAATATTTGTATATTTGGTAGTAGTGGAAGTCGGTAAATCATATTTTACTAAATTACTTATTTTAAGAGAATATATAACTGATGTAAAACAATATATTTTTGATCCAGAAGGAGAGTATTCTTTTATAGCTAAATTTACAAATGGTACAAATGTAGATTTTTTAAATAAAGATAAATTTAATATTTTAGATATAACTGAAACAGATATATTAAAATCTAATTATTTGGATAATAAAGTTGATTATGTGTATAACTTTTTGTCGGAATTTATTAATATGGAAGAAAATGAAGAAATTGTTTTAAATTGTATTAAAAATGTATATTTAAATAAAGGTATAACAGAAGATATAAATACTATGTATGTAAGTAATAATGATGGAAATATTTATTTAAATAAAAAATTAAAAGATAGCTCATATATGCCAATATTAGAAGATATATATACTAATATGAAATTGTATTTAAATAAGCAAAACAAATCTCTTAAAACTATAATTTTAAAGCTAAATCAACTATTAGATAGCAATAGTTTTATGAATGGCTGTACTACATTTAAATTTTCTGATGATATTACAGTGTTTAATATAAGCAATTTAGAAATTAATGTAAGGAATGTAATGTTTAAAACATTACTTAGTAGAATAACTGATATTATAAAAAATAGTAAAGTAAAACATTTAATATATATAGATGAAATATGGAGGTTTATATATAATAATGAATATTTATCAGAAAAAATATTTGAACTTTTTAAAACAATACGTAAATTGAATGCTGGAATAATTGTTATATCACAAGATATATCGGATTTTTTTAGTAAAGATTCAGGGACTTATGGAAAAAGTATTTTAAATAATTCTTTCATAAAAATGTTTTTTAGAATGGAATATTCAGATACTGATATTTTAAATAGAATTGGAATATTTGAAAATGAAGAAATAAATAATATATATAAATTAAATAAAGGTAGTTGCTTAATGTCTTTTCAAGGTAATTCTATAATATTAGATGTTAAATCTAGTAAATATGAAAATCAAATAATAAAGGGGGAATTTTAGTGATTGTAGTTGCTACACAAAATGAAGAATTAAAGAAAAAAATAGATGAAATATATAAAGAAAAAGTTTATTTATATGATATAACTTATATGGAAGGTGTGATTGAATATTTAAGTAAAATAAGAAATACTTCTGAAAATATAGTTCTTATAACAAAAGATAATTTATCTGGAAATTTAACAAAAGAATTATATATAAAACAAATAAGGTTAGCTAATAATAATGTTAAAATTATATTACTTACAGAAAAATTAACTGAAAGTTACAAAGAATTTTTGTTTGCAAATGAAGTTTTTAATGTATTAGAAGGTAAAGAAATTAAAATCAATGAACTTATTGAAAGTATTGAAAATGAAGATAAAATAATATATAAAGAAAGTATAAATGTTTCAAATAATGATGTTTTAGAAGAAAATATAGTTAAATACAATGCTGTTATATCAAAACAATTTATTTCAGTATATGGGACAAGTGGTAGTGGTAAATCGTATATATCTTCAATTTTATCAAGCTTTTTATCAAAAAGATTAAATTTAAAAATAGCTATGATAGATATGGATATACAAAATCCATCTATTGATATATATAATAATTTAAATGGTTCAAATAATATATTAACAAATATTATTAATGATATAGATAAAAAAAGAGAGATTAATGAAATAATTGAAAAAAATATGTTTAGTAAAAAAAAGATAGATTATTTAACAAATAATGCAAGTATTTTTGAATGTCAAAATAAATTTAATAATGAGTATTATAATAAAATATATTATTCTTGTATGAATAAATATGATTATGTATTAGTAGATCTTCCATCATCACCTTTTTTAGATGTTGTTGAATATACTTTAAATTTATCTACTACAATTTATTTTGTTATAAATCCAAACTATATTAGTATAAGACAAGGTGTAAAATATTTAGAACTAATTACAAAATTATGGAGACTTTCAAAAGAAAATATTAATATAATTGTAAATAAAAATCAAAAAAACTCATTAGATATGTCACAAATACAAACATTTTTTAGTGGATACAATGTTGTAAGTATTGTAAATTTTGAAAATAATTTAGAAGGATATATAAACGGAGCAATTGATAAAATCGATGAAAAATTAAATGAGATAAAGATATTAGACAGTTTAGGTGTTAATAATGTGGATAAATCAAAAACATTAAAGCATAAAATTGTATCTATGATAATTAAAAAAGAAAGGAATAATTTAAGTGATAGTAAATCCATTCAAAACTGCTGATGAAGAAAAAGTAAATATAACAAATGAAGAAGTAGATATTAAATTATTACAAAAGTATTTAATTGATAATTATCTTACATTACTACAAAATGAAAATAGAGAATTACTAAAAATTAATATACAAAAATATTTATATGAAAAGTATGGTTTAAATGATGAATTTAAAATAAATGAAATAATTATTGCAATATTCAATAAAATGTTTGGATATGATATATTAGAACAATTTATACAAGATGAAAAAGTAAGTGATATAAGAGCTGTTAGATACAATCAAATATATATTAAAAAATCTGGTAAATGGATTAAAACTGATGTTACTTTTAATAATGAAAAAGAGTTTTATGATTATATAAGATATACCGTACTTAAAAATAACGGTAATATAAATTTTGACACACCAATTATTGTTATAAGTGATAAAAAATATAATTTAAGAATTGAAGCAGGAATACAGCCAGTAAATGTTTTATCTCCAAGTATTGTAATACGTATTCATAGACATAGTAAAGATAATAATCTAGAATCGTTATTTATAAAAGATGATATGATAAATGCTAGTTTGTATACTTTTTTAAATAAAGTTATTGATGAAAGAAAAAATATAATTTTATCTGGAAAAGGGGGTAGTGGTAAAACTACATTACTTAGAGCTTTAATTGAAAAACTACCTGATGAATTAGCAATATGTACAAATGAAGAAACAACAGAATTATTTATTGAAAATAAAAATATTATTCAAAGAGAAATATTAGAAAATAGAGAGGATGATAAAAAAATAACACTAGAAAAATTAACCAAACATTCCCTTATAAATTCTAATGATGTTATAATTATTCGGAGAATTAAAAGGAGCAGAAAGTTCACTATTTTTTGATAGTATTTCAACTGGCCATATGGGACTTTCTACTGTTCATTCAGATAGTGCAGAAAATACAATTGATAGATTAATAACGTTAATAAAAAGAGATGTAAGGTCACAATCATATAAAGAAAGTTTTATTGAAAAATTATTAGCAAGTAGTATAGATTATATTATATATATGAAAGAATATAAAGTATTTGAATTAGCAGAGGTTTCATATGATAGAAAATGTGAGAAAGTTAAGTTAAAAACTTTGTATAAATTAATAAATATAGAAGATAAATACTTTAAAAATTTATATAAATAGGTAGTGTAAAATAGATTATGAAAAAATGAAAGTAAAAAAGAGCTACCAAAAG